>JANMGN010000524.1:0-4449 GCA_031374645.1 Chitinophagales bacterium
CCGTGTTGCGCTCAAAGCTTGATGATTAGATTGCAGCGAATCGAAATGTAACGCAAAATCAAAAATGTGTTTTATTTTTTACAAGAAATACGCATAAAGGGCTAATTATCAACAATATAGCACTTGAAAAAACATCAAAAAGTCGCTTGTTTCGACGCTGCATAATGCTGCTAATATTAAACTGAGTTTCGGTCAAATACAATTCTCCTACATCATCTTTTGAGCTGCTACCGATGATACTTTCGCTATTTTCGGAAACAATTTTGTAGTTAAGTGAACTTCCAAATTGGTTCATTTTTTCGATAATAACTTCATTTGCCACATCTTTGCTGCAAAATATAATTTCGCTGACGTGGTAAATACGTATTATTTCCCTTATTTTATCAATACTATTGAGGTAATTTGAAAAATCATTTGTTGCGAAAGGCGCAAGTGTTCCTATAAAATTCTTTTGAACTTGCGCTTTAAACATCAATTGTCGTACCCGTTCGCTTTCCTCTTTACTGCCAATGATGAGCAAATTTTTTTCAGATGTTTTAAAAAAATCAATATTTTTATATTTTATAAAATGCAGTAAAAAACGCAACCCAAGCACAGCAGCAACTGCCAAAAAAGAACCTAACAAAAGCAACATTCGAGAAGAACGATATTCCGAAGGCAACAAGCCGTATATCGCCATAAGACCAATAGAGCCTACGGTCAAACCTTTTAAAATTGCGCTCTTATTATTGGCTTTGTCATAGCCACCGTAAAAATAAACACTTGATAACCAGCCAATTATATACAATGGAATATTAAAAAAAAGCACCGAAGAACTGTAATAACTTACATCACCAAATCGTGAAATCGCCCAATAATCTTTTAAAAAATACATTCCTGTAAAAAGTAAAGTAGCGTCTAAAACAGGCAATGACCAGTTTTTTACAAGATTAGAAACAAGCGTAATGAATGCTCGAAAATAAATAGCTACTTGTAAAATAGCTACAAAAAATTGTCCTTGTGTGCCTATAAAATGTTTTTTTGCAAAAATAATCATCGCTTGATAAAACGTTTTCACGTAGTTCAAACTTCCTTTTTTGGTACTTTCTCCTTTATAATGTATGATACTCGTAGTAGGTAGGTAATAATTTTTATAACCGCCTTTTACGATGCGGTACGACAAATCTATGTCTTCACCGTACATAAAAAAAGCCTCATCGAGCATACCAACTTTTTGTAAAACATCGTGTCGCATAAACATAAATGCACCAGCCAAAACATCAATTTCGCAAGTTTCAAACTCGCCCAAATGTCCTAAATAATACTGATTGAAAAATTTTGAACGAGAAAAAAGACTTGTCAAACCAAAAGTTTTACAAAAAGCAACAAAAGGCGAAGGAAATCCACGCTTGCTTTCAGGCAAAAAAGTACCACTTCCATCTATCATGCGTACGCCGAGTGCGCCCGCTTCAGGATGTTTCTCCATAAAATTATAACAAATTTGAAAAGTATTTTCTGCAACAACGGTATCGGGATTTAGAAGTAAAATATATTTTCCCGAAGCGATATGATAGGCTTGATTATTAGCAACTGCAAAACCTGTATTCTCTTGATTGTCAATAATTTGTACTTCTGAAAACCGCTCTCGAACCATCTCCACCGAACCATCAGAAGAATTATTATCTACTACAAATACCTCTACATTTAGTCCTTGCGATGCTTTCTGTACAGAAAGTAACGCTTGCTCTAAAAAATATTTTACATTGTAATTGACAATTATGACGGATAAGTGTATCATTGTAAGGACAAAGGTAATAAAAAAAACAGCTAACACAATTTCTGTATTAGCTGTCTTTTAAAATATTTCGTTTTTTTACAAAATCGACTTAAAATAAGTTACAAATTCCTCTATACTCATAGAACCTTGGTCGCCTGCTTCGCCTTGTCTGCGGACAGAAACACGACCTTCTGCTACTTCTTTTTCGCCTACTACGAGCATCAACGGGATACGTTTCATTTCTGTATCTCGGATTTTACGACCGATAGTTTCATTTCTATCATCAATAAAACCTCTGATGTCGTGCGCTTCCAATTGTTGTTTTACACTTGTGCAGTAGTCTGCAAAACGCTCACTAATTGGCAAAATCGCATATTGGTCAGGTGTGAGCCAAAGCGGAAATTTTCCAGCGCAATGCTCTATCAAAACACCAATAAAACGCTCCATAGAACCAAAAGGCGCACGGTGAATCATCACAGGGCGGTGCGCTTGATTGTCCGAACCAATATACTCCAACTCGAAACGCTCAGGCAAATTATAATCTACTTGGATAGTTCCCAATTGCCAGCTACGCCCCAACGCATCTTTTATCATAAAGTCCAATTTGGGACCATAAAAAGCCGCTTCGTCATATTCTGTAACCGTATTCAAACCAGCTTCTTTTACCGCTTCGATGATGGCATTTTCTGCCTTATCCCAGTTTTCTTCGCTGCCCAAATATTTTTCTCTATCTGTTTGGTGACGCAAAGAAATCTGAGCAGTAACTTCTGTAAATTCAAATTTTTTCAATACGGTCATTACCAAATCCAATACATCTAAAAATTCGCCTTTTACTTGGTCTGGCGTACAGAAAATATGTGCATCGTCTTGTGTAAATGAACGAACACGTGTCAAACCATGCAATTCTCCACTTTGTTCGTAACGATAAACCGTACCAAATTCTGCAATACGCAAAGGCAAATCACGGTAAGAACGAGGTTTATGACCATAAATTTCGCAGTGATGCGGGCAATTCATAGGTTTTAACATAAATAATTCGCCTTCGCTTGGCGTAAGAATAGGCTGAAAACTATCTGCACCATATTTTGCCCAGTGACCCGATGTTTCGTATAAATCTTTTTTACCAATATGCGGCGTAATAACTGGCTGATAGCCACGACGCAATTGCTCGTTTTTCATAAAATCTTCCAGACGAGTACGTACTGCCGTACCTTTTGGCAACCAAATCGGCAAGCCCATACCTACACGTTCAGAGAACATGAAAAGCTCCATTTCTTGTCCCAACTTACGGTGATCCCGTTTTTTTGCCTCTTCCAAAAGTTTTAGATATTCTTCTAATTCAGATTGTTTTGGAAAAGTCGTTGCATAAACACGGGTCATTTGCTTGCGAGAATCATCGCCACGCCAATAAGCACCAGCCAAACTCATAATTTTCAAGGCTTTTATGCTGCTTGTATCAGGAATATGTGGTCCACGACAAAGGTCTGTAAAATTTCCTTGTTGGTAAAACGTAATTTTACCGTCTTCTAAATCTTGTAAAAGCTCTAATTTGTACTCATCGCCTTTTTCTTCAAAATATTTTAGCGCATCAGCTTTTGCGACTTCTGTACGAATGTAAGCATTGCCTTGACGTGCCAATTCGAGCATTTTTTTCTCTATTGCAACAAAATCATTTGCAGAAAGCGTTTTGTCGCCCATATCAATATCGTAGTAAAAACCATTGCTAATCGCTGGGCCGATACCGAATTTTGTACCTGGATAAATTGCCTCGATTGCTTCTGCCAACAAGTGCGCAGAAGAGTGCCAAAAGGTAGATTTTCCTTCTTTATCGTCCCAAGTAAGCAATTGCAAGGTCGAATCTTTTTCAATTGTACGGGTTGCGTCCCAAATTTCGCCATCTACTTTTGCTGCTAAAACTTTTTTAGCAAGCCCATGACTAATCGCTTTGGCAATATCCATTGCCGAGCTACCTTTTTCGTACTGACGGACTGCGCCATCAGGAAATGTAATATTTATCATAATTAAAATGTTTTAAAAAACGAATACAAAACGTTTTTTATCGTTAAAAAATTTGAGTATTTATACGGAGAAAAGCAAATATTGTTCCGAGAAAGAAGACAGTAATCCTAAACAAAAGTAATTTTTATACAATTTTGTGGTTTTCTGCCGTTTTTACAGATTTAGCAAAAAAATGGCTAAAATTACTTGTATTTTGACTAATTTAGCTCAAATAGCTACAATTCGATATATTTCTTATATCTTTGCCTTTCAAAAATTTAAGCAAATGCAAATTATTACGCTCACAACAGATTTTGGAGAACAAGATTATTACGTAGCGGCACTCAAAGGTGCTTTGCTTGCGAGGCATCGTATGTTGAATTTTTTTGACATTACACATCAAATTAAAGATTACAATATCGTACAAGCCGCCTATTCTTTGCGTTATTCTTATCGAAATTTTCCCGAAGGCACTATACATATTATAGCTGTTAATAATTTTTATTCCAAAGAGGCACGCTACCTTGTTGTAAAGCATAGAGAACATTTTTTTGTAGGACCAGACAACGGTATTTTCTCGCTCCTTTTTGACGAAATCCCAGCTGAAAGATATTTTTTAGAAATTGATTTCCAAGATATAAATACTTATAAAAGAATATATGCGCAAGCCGTGGGGCATATTTCAGAAGAAAAAC
>JANMGN010000351.1:0-9727 GCA_031374645.1 Chitinophagales bacterium
CGAAGCATGAAAATAAAGGACAATCATAGTTTCGTTTGCTTTTTGACGCTGTAAAACGTGTACCAAGCGAAGATTTTTTACATTTAATTCTATGCCCGCTTCTTCAAAACTCTCTCTTACGAGTGCTTCGCTTGCCATCTCGTGATTTTCTACTTTACCTCCAATGAGGGAATATTTACCACCATTTTTTGTCGTTTGAGCAAGAAAAAGTATGTTGCCACGTTTTTCTAAAATCAATCGAGCTACCATTGTTACCTTATGTACTGGCATTTTTGTTTGTTTAGATTTTTTCCCTTTTTTCTTATTCCTTGTAAATAGGCATCAGGAAATAAGCACAAATATTTTGATTTAACGCTCAAAATAACCAACACTAAGGTTTAGTTCGTTATTTTAAGTCCCAAAAGTATACAAATAAAACAAATTACTAAACTAAGTAATATATTTAATACTGCTAAAAAAATATCTTCTGTTTGAAAAAGAATAATATTTTCGTTGGTAAAGGTAGAAAACGTACTAAATCCGCCACAAATACCTGTAATTATGAATAATTTTTGCTGAGAAGAAATATTTTGAGTAGAAAATAGACCCATTGCTATTCCCAATAAAAAGCAGCTTAGTATATTTGCTATAAAAGTCGCCAAAGGAAAAGTTGTAGCATAAGGCTTCAATAATTCACTGATACCAAACCGCAAAACGCTTCCGATTCCACCACCAATAAATACTAAAAAATAATTCATACTTAGCTATTTTTCAATGCTTTTTTGTGAGCAACAATTTTGAATAAAATAGTAGTCAAAAGAGAAGCCAAAGCAACAATTAACATCATCAGATTGAAAGTTCCTAAATCTTGAAGTGCCAATGCCAAACCAATAAAAGCAATATTTGTTAATATTAGAACGCCTGTCGCTTGCGTATGCGTCAAACCAGAATCTATAACCAAGTGATGAATATGTGTACGGTCTGGATAAAAAGGAGATTTTCCCTTCAAAATACGCATAGTAAACACACGTATAGTATCAAAAAGCGGTAAAATCAAAATACTAATTGCCAAGGCCGGAACAGCTTTAAAAGCATAAGGACTATCCAATCCTTTGTGTAATTCTATAAATTTGATGGTCAAAATAGAGCAAACTAAACCTAAGAGTAGTGCGCCCGTATCGCCCATAAAAATTTTTGCAGGCGTAAAATTATATTTTAGAAATGCTAAAATTGCACCAGCCAAAGAAAATGCCAAGATAGCTAAAACAGAGTTTCCTGTAAGATAAAACCAAGAACCAAGCGTACAAGAAACCAACAAGCCAATACTTCCCGATAAGCCATTGATGCCGTCAATCAGATTAAAAGCGTTTATAATCACAATGATTACAAAAACAGAAAGTGGCAAAGCAAACCATTCTGGAATATCCGTAATACCGAAAATACCATAAAGACTTGTAATTTTTACATTCGATTTGAATACCAAAATACCTGCTGCGATGAGTTCTCCATATAGTTTTTTCATAGGAGAAATAGATTCTATATCGTCTTTTGCACCTATCAGAAAAATAATAATAATGGCGCAAAGGATATATTGAAGGTCGCCAAATTGGTCAAAAGAAGTCCAAAAAATAATAGAAAATAGCAAGCCAGCAAAAATACCAATACCACCCAACGAAGGCGTAACCGTTGTGTGCGAACGACGCTCGCCAGGTTGGTCACAAAGTCCTTTTTCAATCGCTATACGAATGATAGAAGGCATAGCAGTAAAAGTAACTGTAAATGCAGTTATAAAACTTAGTATAATATCGTACATAGTTTTGCGTGTAAGTAATGTGTAGTAAGTAAAATGTGCTTGTTATAATGTATATTTCTACTTTACGATTGCCTAAATAGAATTATTCTATTGAAGATGTACACAATGACATAAAATGTAACTTTGGTTTTGACACTAAAATGACAAACTCCTAAGATACCTTGATTTTGCTATTTTTAAAAATAGTTGCTTGCAACAAAATGCTCAAAATAATAACTAAAAAAGGACCAATAAGATTAAACCACAAAAAAGCAATTTTAATAGTTCCTTGTTTGTCTGCAAAAAATAAAGCGATTATTACAGCTTGCGTAATTAAAGCTGCAATGACTACAGCATTTTCTTTTATTTTTTTGAAGAAAAATGCCACTAAAAAAATACCTAATATTACACCATAAAAAATAGAACCAATAATATTTACGGCTTGTATAAGGTTATCAAAAAGAGAAGCCAATGCTGCAAAGCCAAGCGCAATACTGCCCCAAATAACCGTAAACCACTTAGAAGCAAGCAGGTAATGTTCGTCACTCGCTGTTTTTACAAGCGAACGGCGATATATGTCTATAATCGTAGTGGTCGCCAAAGCATTTATTTCAGAAGAAATAGAAGACATTGCTGCTGCAAAAATAACTGCGATGAGCAATCCTACCAAACCAATAGGCATATTATTTAAAACAAAAGTAATAAAGACGTAATCCGTATCTTTCGTTTCGGCATCTTTATCGTTTTGCTTGATAATTTCTTTGGCGTTTGTTCTAAGTACAGCATCTTGTTTCAAAAGGTTATTTACAAGAGCTGTCTTTTCAGATATAAGTGACTGATTATTGATGTGTTGTGCTTGTACAAGGTCGTAAGCAGCTAATCGTTGCGCTTCTGCGAGCGTAAGGTGTTTCGCTTCCACTTCTTGGTAAGCACCTGCCGATGCAGAATTTCTGACATTCGCAACATTCGCTGTGTTGTAATGTAATGGAGATGGATTAAATAAATAAAATACAAAAACCATCATACCTACAAACAATACCGTAAATTGCATAGGAACTTTTAGCAGTCCATTAAAAAGAAGTCCTAAACGGCTCTCTGTCAGCGTTTTACCAGAAAGGTAACGCTGCACTTGTGACTGATCTGTACCAAAATAACTCAGGAAAAGAAAAGTACCTCCCAACATTCCCGACCATATATTATAGCGACTTTCGGGATTAAACTTAAAATCAATAATATTCATTTTGCCCAAATGCCCCGCCATGTTTACAGCATCTGTCAAAGAAACATCTTGTGGAAGTTTGTATAAAACGGTCAAAAGTGCAGCAAAAAGTCCAAAAAGAATGATTGCCATTTGTTGTTGCTGCGTTTCACTCACAGCTTTTGTTCCTCCGACAACCGTATAAATAATCACAATTCCTCCGATCGCCAAATTGGTAAGTCCCAAGTTCCAATCCAAAATTTTTGCCATAATAATAGACGGCGCATAAATAGTTAAGCCAGCCGAAAAACCACGCTGAATTAAAAAAATAATAGCAGTCAGTGTCCGAGCTTTCAGACCAAAACGTTGTTCTAAATATTCGTAGGCGGTATAAACTTTTAAATTATAAAATTTGGGCAAAAAATAAACCGAAAGAATAACCATCGCAATAGGAAGTCCCAGATAGAACTGAATAAAGCCCATCCCTTCTTCGTAAGCCTGCCCTGGCGTAGAAAGAAACGTAATACCACTCGCCTGAGTAGCCATAATGGAAAGTCCTATTGTCCACCATTTTAAATCACGGTCGCCTATCAAGTAGCTTTCGATACTTGATGTGACACGTGTTTTCCACATACCATATACTACAATAAAAATTATAGTACTTGCTAAAACTAACCAATCTATAATGTGCATTGTATTATTTGTAATGAAAAGTAAGGTAAGTAAAAAACAAAACGATAGCCAAGTGTAAGCACAAAACCAAAGTATATAAACGGGACCACGTTCCCATAATCGGCGGGTCTTCGTTTATTATTTTGTCTAAATCTTTTTCAGTCATTTTTAAAAAATATAAACACTTTTTAACGTCAAAAAATGTCCAATTAAAGGGTCGGAATTAACAAGAGGATTGTCACTTTTTTGAAAAATACGAATAATATCACGTGTATAGCGAAAACCTATTCCAAAATGCTTATTTTTAAACACGGTTGCTTCTACAATCCAGGACAAGTTATTTTTTCTAAAATTATCTTCTTTTCCAAACCAAGGCGAAAAATCAGTTGCTTTTGGGTTGAATAAACGCCCATAAGCCAATCCTGCTCCCGCATGAACACGATAAAAACCTCCTTCCTCGTTTTTCCAATCCTTTATATTGTAAAGTAAAGGCACTTCTATGTAAGGCAATTTGATGCGCCAAACATTATAGGCTTCGCTTGCGCGGCTACCTCGCTCGCTGTACGCAATACCTGTTGTCCAGTATTTTGTTTCGCTTGTTTCGACAGAAACTTGTACGCCACCATGTACGCCAAATTTATTGTAGCCAGCACTTTTATCGCCATTGATTTGTGCAGCATTTAGCCCGAGCGACAAACCACCTTTGAAAGTAGCTTGAGCAGTTGTTTTTTGTAAAAAACAACTAATTGTAATTAAAATTAATAAAATTTGTTTCATTTCTTTATACTTTTGCGGACAAAATTAATAAAAATCCTTGTGGAAAATCGAATTTTGTAATTTTTTTTCATTTCGTGCAGCTTAAAAAATAATTATATATTTTTTTATTTTTTGAAAAATATATAAACAACTGATTATGAATAGTTTGTGTATTGTACTTAAAAAATAAGTCTAATCAATTTTTTTAATGCTCATTTATAAATCAACTATTTTTATTTTAAAAATATGAAATATACCAAAACAACGCTCCAGAAATTGGAAACACTACTTGAAGAAGTCGGCTACTCGATAAGGTACGAAAAGGGAAATTTTAGCTCGGGCTACTGCATTGTGGAGCAAAAAAAAATAGCTATTGTCAATAAATTTTTTGATACAGAAGGGCGTATCAATAGCTTATCAGATATTACTGCTTCTTTGGATTTTACTGACATCACACTAAGTGAGCAATCAAACAAATTTTACGACCGTTGGAAAAAACGTAGTGTGGAAGCCGAGGAAGAAGATACAATTGTAACGGCTTAAGGAATGAGAAATACATTCTTGAATTTTTTTAACAATCAAATTCTTCTACTTCTTTGATAAAAGCTACAATCTGCTTTTTGACTTGTTTGAGCTGTTTTATTTTTTCGTCAATAGCTTCGGATTTTTGCATCAAAATTCGGATTTTCTCCTCTTTGCTTATTTGTTTGCTGTACCAAATATCTATCAGTTCTTTTATTTCCGATAGGGTAAAACCTACGGATTTTGCAGCCGAAATAAGTTCTAATTTTTCTACTACTTCGTCGTCGTAATAAGTGTAATTATTTGATTTTTTGGTTTCATCTTTTTTACCTTGAAACAGATTTAATTTTTCATAAAATCGGATGGTATGAACAGAGATGTTTATTTTTTTTGATAATTCGTTGATTAATAGCATTTTATTTATAATTAAAAAATAAATTTAAAGTGTAGAGTATAGTCTAATGTTTGCACTTGCAAAAATAGTGCTTATCTTTGCACTTTCAAATTATTTATCAAAAAAAATCAAATTAAAAAATATGAATAAGACAGCATTAATAACAGGCGCATCAAACGGTATCGGTTTGGAGTTAGCAAAAATCCATGCAAAAAATAGTGATAACCTGGTTTTAGTAGCAAGAAGTAAAGATAAATTAGAGGAGTTAAAAGCTGATTTAGAAAAGCAATACAAAGTTACGATTTATATTATCGCAAAAGATTTATCTTTGCCTAATTCGGCACAAGATATTTTTGAGGAGGTAAAAAAGCAAAATATTACTGTAAATTATCTTGTAAACAATGCTGGTTTTGGCGATTTTGGTATGTTTGCAGAAACAGATTGGAAAAAAGAAGAGCAAATGATAAATCTCAATATCATGACACTCACGCAATTTACCAAACTTTTTTTACAAGATATGATAAAAAATGGTGGTGGAAAAATAATGAATGTAGCTTCTACGGCAGCATTTCAATCTGGCCCGACGATGGCTGTTTATTACGCTACAAAGGCTTATGTTTTGAGTTTTTCGGAAGCTATAGACAACGAAGTTCGTCCGCAAGGAGTGACCGTGACGGCACTTTGTCCTGGTGCGACTGAAAGTGGTTTTCAAGCAGTAGCTAAAATGGAAGAGAGTAAACTTGTAAAAGGGAGAAAGCTACCTACTTCAAAAGAGGTCGCTGAATACGGCTATAAAGCGATGATGCGTGGCAAGACTGTTGCAATTCATGGTACAATGAATTATATTTTGGCAAATTCTGTACGTTTTATGCCTCGTGCTTGGGTTGTAAAAGTAACGAGAATGATACAGGATAAATAAATAAGTAACGTTTAAAAAATGACTTGTGCGTAAAAAATAGAACGTTTATCTTTTTTATGCACAAGTTATTTCTTACATCTACTAAGCATTGATTATTTTGCGGCTAAAATCTTACCTTTTGCTGCTCCGAAACCAACTTTTATTCCATCTTTTTCCGCAAATCCTGTGATGATTACAGTATCGCCGTCATTGATAAAACGACGTTCAGAACCATCTGGCATCTGGACAGGTTTTGTGCCTTTCCAAGCGATTTCGAGCATAGAACCGTAGCTATCTGGCGTTGCTCCGCTGATAGTTCCCGAAGCCATCATATCGCCAACTTGTACATTGCAACCATTGACTGTATGATGTGCTAATTGTTGCGCCATATTCCAGTACATATACTTGAAATTAGATTCAGAAACTACTTTTTCGCTTGTATTTTCTGCTAAAATGCTTACTTTTAGGCTAATATCGTAATTTTTTTTGCCTTCAAAATCTAAATATTCTAATACTTTTTGTTCTTGTTTTGGACCTTCGCAAGCAAAAGGAGCGAGTGCTTCCATTGTTACAATCCAAGGCGAAACAGTCGAGCCAAAGTTTTTGCCCAAAAAAGGACCAAGCGGCACGTATTCCCATTGCTGAATATCACGTGCTGACCAATCATTGAAAAGTAGCATACCAAAAATATAATCTTCAGCTTCTTCGGTAGAAATAGCATCGCCAAGCGAGGTGTTTTTTCCAATGATAAAACCCATTTCTAACTCAAAATCTACTCGTTTGGAAGCTCCGAAAATAGGTGTTTCGCCACCTTCTGGCGGCAACATTTGACCTTTGGGACGGTAAATATCTGTTCCCGAAACGACTATCGACGAGGAGCGACCGTGATAGCCTACGGGCAAATGCAGCCAATTTGGAAGAAGCGCATTGGCTGGATCACGAAACATCATACCGACATTAGTAGCGTGTTCTTTGCTCGAATAAAAATCAGTATAATCGCCAATTTTTACAGGCAAAAGCATAATTACATCTTTTATTTCGTAAGAAAAATACTTGAAAAGCTCGCTTGCGCCCAGATAATTTTCTTCGCTAAACATTTTTTGCAGACGTATTCGCACAGTATTTGTAGTTGCTTTTCCAAGTGCGATAAAATCGTTTAGGTGCTGATTTTCAAATACTTTATTAGAAATATCTAAATCATTGAAAAAATCTAAATCATTTGCTCGTCCTAAATCAATAATGTAATCGCCAATAGCGGAACACGCACGAGGCTCGCTCGTTTCGTCTAATTTATAGATACCAAACGGAAAATTATAGATAGAAAAATCAGAATCTGCTGCAATATTTAACCAAGAAATCATAAGAAAATTTTTATTTTGTAAACACTAAAAAGTAGTGCAAAGTTACTATTATTTCGAGAAGGAAAAATTATTATTTTGATTTTAAATTTATTTGTAACAAAAAATTGTGGTGTAAATGAGTTTAGGCTTACCTTTGTGAGAAATTTTTTAATAATTTTAAAAATTTATGAAGACAAAAACAATTGCAATTGGTTGTGATCATGCAGGTTTTTTTTATAAAGAAACCATCAAAAAAATGCTCGAAAACGAAGACTTTACGGTCTTAGATTTTGGTACAAATAGCACATTATCAGTAGATTATCCCGATTTTATTCACCCAGCAATGGAGGCAATAGAAACCAAAAAAGCGGAACTTGGTATTATCATCTGCGGCAGCGGAAATGGTGTGGCTATCACTGCAAATAAGCATCAAGGCATACGTGCAGCTTTATGTTGGTTGGAGGAGTTAGCGGTACTTTCAAGACAGCATAATAATGCGAATGTGTTGGCAATTCCTGCTCGTTTTGTAAGCGAAAATTTGGCTTTAGCTATGGTAAAAATATTTATCGAAACCGAATTTGAAGGTGGAAGGCACGAAGATAGAGTTAGAAAAATTGCTTGTTTGTAATTAAAAAACTTCTAAAAATGGATTTTTTAAAACATATAGAAAACAAAATAGGAGATTTTGATGCTTTGGGGCAGAAACTTTTGCTTTGGCGTTTTCATAATGATAAAATAGTTTTTACCAATGGTTGTTTTGATTTGCTTCACGCGGGTCACGTGCAGTATTTAGCGCAAGCAAGAAGCCTTGGGAATCGTTTGATTTTAGGGTTAAATTCTGACGCGTCGGTAAAGCAATTGAAGGGAAATAATCGTCCGATTAATGATGAAAAAACAAGGAGTTTTGTCTTGGCAGCACTGGAAATCATTGATTTTGTAATTGTTTTTGATGACGAAACACCTATGAATTTGATACAAAAAATCCAACCTGATATTTTGGTAAAAGGTGGCGATTATACGATAGATTCTATTGTAGGTGCAAAATATGTACTTGAAAAGGGTGGCGAAGTAAAAGTTCTTTCTTTTTTAGAAGGCTACTCTACTACCAATATTGAACAGAAAATTAAAGCAACTAACTAAGTAGTTTTCTTAGTAAAAAAATGACAAACAATTGATAATCAACTGTTTGTCATTTTTTATTTAATAAAAAATCTTATTTCTTACTATTTATATCTGCCAAAAATTTATTTAATTCGTTCACATCGTACATCAAAACTTCTCTTGGTTTTGAACCTTCCGAAGGCCCAACAATTCCCATAGATTCTAACTGATCCATAATACGACCTGCTCTGTTGTAACCCAATTTCATCCGACGTTGTATCATAGAAGTAGAGCCATGCTGACTTTCTACTACTAAACGTGCAACATCATCAAACATATCATCGAGTTCTGATAATTTAAAGGTCTCTTTTCCTGAAAAATCGCCTTCGCCTGTATTTATTTCTGGTAAATAATAAGGCGTAGGGAAGCCTTGTTGTTGCGAAATAAAATTGATAACACGTTCTACTTCGGGTGTATCAACGTAAGCGCATTGCAAACGAATATTATCGCCACCGATAGAGAGCAACATATCGCCTCGGCCAATCAATTGATCTGCGCCACCAGCATCTAAAATAGTACGAGAATCCACTTTTGACGATACCTTAAATGCCAAACGTGCAGGGAAATTCGCCTTGATAACACCCGTTATAATATTTACCGAAGGGCGTTGTGTAGCGATAATCAAGTGAATACCAACGGCACGTGAAAGCTGCGCCAATCTACCAATCGGCTGCTCAACTTCCTTGCCAGCTGTCATAATCAAATCCGCAAACTCATCAATAATCAGTACTATGAACGGTAAAAACTGATGTCCATTTTGAGGATTCAGCTGACGTGAAATAAATTTTTCGTTGTATTCTTTGATGTTACGTGCTGCTGCTTTTTTCAACAAATCGTAACGAGTATCCATTTCTTGACAAAGCGAAAGTAGCGTATGCACCACTTTACTTGTATCTGTAATAATTGGCTCTTGTTGGTCTGGTAAAAAACCTAAAAAGTGATTTTCAAGTGCGGCATAAGGAAAAAGCTCTACCTTTTTCGGATCTACCAAGACTACTTTTACTTGCGAAGGATG
>JANMGN010000375.1:0-5240 GCA_031374645.1 Chitinophagales bacterium
GGGTTGATTTCCTTTACCAATGCCTCAATAAAATCGCTCTTTAATTTCAACGAAGTAGAAAAATGTTGCGGTCCTGCTAGCATCAACGCTATTGCAGAAATGTTTGCCGTAAACAACTCAGTAGGCGAAATGATTCGAAGTTTTAACCCCATTATGTTTTACGAGTATTTGGCATTGATGCGTGCCAATGCCTTGGGAAATTTCAAAACTTTGGTAAAAGACGTTACTATAAATAGAGGAATGTTGTGGTATCTTGACGGACAATCGAACCAAATTTGGGGGCCGAATGAAAACTACGCTCGTGAGTTACAAGAGCTTTTTACCGTAGGAAAAGATTTGGGTGTATATTATACGCAAGCAGATGTAGTCGCTGCCGCAAAAGTTTTGACAGGTTGGTCGCTCGTTTGGAACCCTGGACAACCCAATCACCGCAATCGAGTTTATACACCATCTTGGCATGATTCTTCTACGAAAACATTTTCTTCATTTTACAATAATACTGTTATTGTAGGCGATTCGTCAGCAAATGGTGGTCAAAATGAGATAAACGCCCTGATAAACATGATATTTAACCATGATGAAGTGGCTAAATATTTTGTTCGTAAAATATACCGTTATTTTGTTTATTATAAAATAGATGCAGCAACAGAAGCCAATATCATTGTGCCTTTGGCAAATACTTTTCGCAGTAGCGGCTACGAGATATTACCTTTGTTGCAAGAATTATTTACAAGTCAGCATTTTTACGATACAGCAAATATGGCAGCTATTATCAAACCGCCTATACAATTGGCGGTTACAGTTGCCAAAACTTTTGGTATAGCTATCCCTGCACCCGACGTAAAAACACAATACAACGCATGGCGTATTTTTTACGATAGAGCAAGAGAAATGAACCAAGAAATAACCATTTTACCGAATGTAAATGGTTGGCCCGCTTATACCAACTCTCCTTTTTTTCACGAAATATGGATAAATGCGGATAGTTTGCGTTTTAGAAAAGGCTTCTATGATGCTATCTCAAATTGGGGCTACACGAGTGGTACTGTCAAAATAAATGTTTTGGCTTTTACAGCTACAATGGCTAACCCAGGCGACCCAAACCTTTTAATTGATGAAGTTTTGGAGCTTACACACACGATTAGCTCTGATACAGCTTTGAAAAATCAGCTCAAAGCGATTTTGCTCTCTAACCAGACTGGCGACTATTATTGGACGACTGCATGGAACAATTACGCAAATAATCCAGGCAATACCACTTTTGCCAATACCGCAGAAAGCCGTTTGAAATCATTTTATGGGCGTATTTTAAATATGGCAGAAACTAATTTATCCTAAAAATTAGTAAAAAATCGTATTAAATTATTGGGCTAAATTATTACAAAAAATGAAAAGAAGAAACTTCCTTAAAAACGTACCACTCGCCGTAGTGCCGTTTTTTTCAAATAAACTTTTTGCAGCTCCTATGTCGCTTACAATGGAGGAAGCTGCAATTTTGACCACTGCAACTGGCGAAGACCGTGTTTTGGTTATTGTACAAATGGACGGTGGAAATGACGGTCTAAACACCGTTTTACCACTCGACCAATACACCAATTTGGCTTTAGCACGCAATAATATTTTAATTCCGCAATCCTCGGCTCTACAATTGGGAAATACACAAACGGGACTTCATCCTGCTATGTCGGGCATGAAATCATTGTTTGACCAAAATAAATTAACCGTAGTACAAGGCGTTAGTTATGCCAATCCGAATTTGTCGCATTTTCGTTCAGCAGATATTATGACTACTGGTTCTGATGCGAATACGGTACTCACAAGCGGCTGGCTTGGGCGTTATTTGGAGTATCAATACCCTGGTTTCCCAAGTGCATATCCGAATCCGACTATGCCCGACCCACTTTCTATTCAGATAGGGTACAGCGTTTCGCCAGGGCTTATGGGCTATGAAGTCACTACCGCACAGATGATAAACCCTTGGTTTAGCGGAGGTGTTTCTCAGTTACAAAGTTTTATAAACGGCAATACACCTTCGGGATATGCAGGCGCAGAAATCCAATTTTTGAGAGGACAACAGCTTGCTGCTGACCAATACGCAACAGCCATAAATACCGCTTGGAATGGTGGCACAAATAGTGTAACCTACCCTACTTCGCCCGCTGGTGTTTGGAATAATCTGGGTAATCAACTCAGAATCGTAGCTCGTTTGATAAAAGGTGGTTTGAAAACAAAAGTATATTGGGTTCGTGCTGGTGGCTATGATACGCACGACTATCAAGTAGATACTAATAACAAAATACAAGGCGCACACGCTAATCTTTTGACCGAATTGAGTAGTTCTATCTCTACTTTTATGACCGATGTTTATAATATGGGTTTGGAAGATAAAGTGATGGGCATGACTTTTAGCGAGTTTGGCCGCCGTGTGCAATCGAATAGCGGTGTAGGAACAGACCACGGAACAGCTGGTCCAATGTTTATGTTCGGGAAATATGTCAATCCTGGTATTTTGGGAACAAATGCGATTATTCCGCCAACGACGACTTGGAATACGAATGTCCCTACGCAATACGATTACAGACAAGTTTATCAGGCCGTTTTACAAGGTTGGTTTTGTGTTCCTTCGGGCAATACAGCAAGTATTTTGGGAACTCAAACACCTACGCCAACTGTAAATACGACTTGTCTGGTTTCAGCACCGCTTCCTGTGGATTTACTGAAATTCTCGGTTGAAAAAGCAAATATCAATGATGCTCACATCGAATGGATTACGGCAAATGAACAAAACATCGCCCGTTATGAAATAGAAAGAAGTATAGATGGCGAAAGTTTTTATTACGTAAATACTTTTAAAGGAAAAGAACATACGCACGAAGCACAGGTGTATTCTTATTGGGATAAAAACCTCAGTACGATTAAAAATAAGGTGTTTTATTATCGTTTAAAAATAATAGAAACAGATGGTCGTCATAATTTTTCTGAAATAAAAAGCATTACTTTTAGCCAAAATCAAAAAGATATTTCAGCAGAAATTTATCCTAATCCATTGAATAACAATATTTTACACGTCGTTTTGAAAGGAAATTATGATAAAAATACGATGATAGATATTACGCTGAATGATGCTTACGGTCGTCGTTTGTTAGAGTTTTCAGAAAACGGTTACGAAAGCGGAAACAACATAGATTTAACACTCGAAAACGGCATCGCAAATGGTATTTATTTTTTAAATATCAGACACAATGACCGCAATTATGTACAAAAATTGATTGTACAACGATAGTAAAAAATGGGAACAGGTTGAAAGACCTGTTCCTATTTTTTTGCCTAAAATAAATTACAACTGTTCCAAAAACCATTCTTTTTCGGTCAAAATACTTTCTTGTTCGATAGCTTCTCGTAATTGATTGATTTCGAGCGTATTAGCAGAGAGCAACATTAGTTTTTTGGCATAAGAAATGATATTTTGGTAGTTTGTTTTATGATAACCCAAAACCCTTTTTCTGATAATGTACGCCTTCATGCTATTCAAATGAGCTTCCAAAACATCGTATTCAGAAGTTTCATAATAGATTTTTAGCAAAATAACTTTCGCTGCCAAACCCAACAAAATATCTCGATATTCGGCTTTTTGTAGCAATAAAAGTGCCGCCTGATAATTTTTTCTGCTAAATTCTAACCTCGCCAAACAAAAACTATACATACTATCTCGGTACGTCCGTTCGAGGTTATTTTTGTAACCGTTGATGAATTTTTCTGTCCAATCGTAGTCTTTTTCCAACAAAGCCCAAGCAACGATATTTCGATACGAAAAACGAGAAAGCACACCATTTTCAAGTATAAAATCATCTTTTAAGGCTTTTTTATATAATTCTAAGCCTTGAAAAGCGTATTTTTCATCGCCAGCGTTGTGTTTTTTGATGCAATAATTTACTGCTAAAAGGTACAATACTCGAATATCTGCACTATTGAAAATCGCAAAATGTTCGATAATCAAGCGTTTGAAAGTATCGAAATGAGCCGCTTCATTCGGCTGTGTTTGTAGTAAATAACAATAATAATAGACCGCAACGGCAGGTTTTTCTAACACAGAAGGTTGATTTTCAATGTGTTGTAAAATTGGCGTAAGCAATCCTGTCTGATAATTGACTTTATAAACGGCTTGATGAGAAAGCAAAAGACAAGTTTTTTTTAATTTTTCAATCAAAAAACTCAAATCTAAACTATCATTGAGCGGCTGTAAGTTGAGTTCAGACGTTCGGTCAGTGAGGTGGTGTTCGTAAATCTCAAATTCGATTTGATGTGTAAAACGATAAAATTGGTCGTCTTCCAACCCTGTATTTTTCAAAATCGCTTTTGTTTCATTGATATTGGTTTGAAAAAGCGAATTTAAACCTTTTTTTCGATACCAATTGCTGATAGAAATCTTTTGAGCTATTGGCTCGGATTCTTTTTCTAAAATGAAAAAAATACGCTCCATTAACGCCAATAATTGGCTCGAAGCATTGTATATTTTTTTTACATTAAAAATTTCTTGACCGTAGATTTGCAGAAAAAGTTGCTCTTTTTCGGGCAAAATTTTGTCTTTTTGCAGGATTTCCCAAAGCCGAATTACATCTTCTTTTTGGTTAAAAAAAGGAGAACGAACCGCTTTGTCTATTTCGGAAACTTCTTTTTTAGAAAGTCTTTCAAAAATTTCGGAAAGGTTGTTTTTGTTCACTTTAGGCGTTTCAAAATGATTTTTTTAAACGACGAAGCCAGTTTTATTGATTTCATCAATAAATTCGTCGCCTTTTTCATAGTATTCATTATTGAAATGATGCACTTCAATAAGAGGGAATTTTATGTTTATTTTAGAAGTTAATTTAACATTTTGAATAAAATTTTTTGAAAATTGATGGGAAATCAACGCCAAATCAATATCCGAATCTTCTCGAAATTGATTTTTTGCCACCGACCCAAAGAGTACCGCTTTTTCTATTTGGATTCCGCTGTTGATACAGGCTTTTACAAATTCACCAGCTTGATTTATTGCAATTTCTCGTGTAAGCATAGGATAATTTCTTTTGATTTTGTTAAATATTCATCACAAATTTCAGACGTTACGATTTGGTCAATGTTTTCGGCGTAATCAGGATAGCGACCTTTTATCTGAAAAACGTTCATTTCTGTAAAATATTCCAATTCAGATTCTGTAAAATTTTCATTGGTTAGCAACACTAACCTCAATAAATTATGTG
>JANMGN010000393.1:0-1675 GCA_031374645.1 Chitinophagales bacterium
CGAAAATGGCTTATTGTAAATAAAATCTTATGAGCAATATAGTAGCTAAAAAAACAATTTCTAAATTATTTCTTCTACTATGCATTTGTTTTATGGTAACAGATTGTAAAAAATATCCTAAACGAGGGCAAAGCATAAATAAAGGTGAAATTGTAACCAATTATACAGGCGTAAATAAATCATGTATCTTTTTTAAAAATGATGAGTGTATAATAAATAGTCCTTCCTTAAAAAGCCACTTTTTTTATTCGACTTAAAATAAGCTCATAAAAGTAGCAGAAGACCATATTTAATCGGTAGTTTAAAGAAGATGCTAACTTTCGTAGCATCTTCTTTAGATTAAAGCCCGCCGCCGCGAGCACGCAATTCATAAAGTCTCCTAATTGTCCTTTTAAAAAATTTCGAGCCATTCGATGTTGGTATTTTAAATGACCAATTACAGGTTCGATCGAGGCTCTTCTTCTAAATTTTAATTGAACCTTTTGTTTTTGGTATCTGGTTGCGTTTTTGGGCAGAGGCTTAGGTATACTTATTTTACATTCTCCAACTTTTGTTTTTCCTCTATATCCTCTATCACATATTAATTCCTCTGGTAATTTATCAGTCGTGTAATTTATTTGTTGTAAAGTTTGTTCTATTGTATAAAGGTCATTGGTGTTTTTTTCAAATGTAGTAGCGCCTACAATAATGCCGGTACTCTTTGTCAGAGCTATTGATGCTTTACAGCCAAACTCGTAAGTTTTATGTTCTTTACCTTTTGCCATGCAATACACATGGGGCTCATGCAGAGAATAAATTTTATTACTGTCGTATTTTTGTTGTAGCAATATTTTGGTAAACAAAATAAATTCTTCTGAATAGATTTTATTTTGTTCTTCAGTCATAGCATTTTTTAATTGCCCAATTAATTTATGACCGAAGCTTCTTAATTTTTTTAAAGCATGTTTTGCCTCTTTTTTCTTTTTTGGGTGATGTGCAAACCTGAGTTTTAAGCGCATGTCTTTCGCTAAAAATTTATAGCTTTGATGTAGTTTGATGTCATTTTCCTTTGCTATTTTCCAGCAGTGTTCTATAACGGCGTAATACAATTTTGCATCTGTTGGAAAAGTAATATCTTTCTCCTGAACAGTTGAATCACAGATAACCTGAGCCTCTTCATAGGCATCGTTGCCATGTAGCTGCACTGTTAATTTCAAAATGTATTCGCCCCCCTCTTTACCTATTCGTTTTCTAAAATGAACTAAATCACTTGGGTCACATGGTCCCGTATCTTTAAAATATTGCTCTCCACAAAAATATTGCCAGTATGGGTTTTGTATCCATGAAGGAATTAATTCCTCATCCGCCACACTGAACATACTTTTCAATAACAGTAAGCCTACCATTGTTCTGGTTGGAACACTTGGTCTTCCTTGGTCAGAATAGAATGGTCCAAAATGATGTTCAACTGCATCCCATTTAATTTTATAGTTTAATTGAACCAAATCAATTTTTTCTGATATGATATCCTTTAAGGCTATTTTAAAAAGATCCGACTGAGGGTTATGAACGATTTTTCCTTGCATTTTCCGTTGGGTTTTTGTCGTTTATAAAGAAAATCAACGGAAAACAAACTAACAATGATATATAAAATTGTTTATCAACAAGGAGATCAGAGTTTTTAAGGAAGGACTAA
>JANMGN010000444.1:0-2258 GCA_031374645.1 Chitinophagales bacterium
TTGTGTTTTCTGCTTGCCTATTAAAAGCTATACTTCTCTAAATTTTCAGCCCAATGCGCTGCATTGAACTTCAAATTTAGCTCGTCTATCTTCTAATATACTAACCATAAATCCACAACTTATTAGTCACACGTTACTAAAGAAGAAATTAAAAATCACAAACTAAAATCATTTTATTATGAAAAATTTATTGGTATTCGCATTATTCATAACTTTATTGGCAAGTTCTTGCAAAAAAGAAGTTGTTGTTCCTGCTCCTACTTCGGCCGAAATATTGCAAAGTAAAGTTTGGAAATTAAGCAGTGTTACAGAAGGCGGCGCAGTAGTTGCATTAACTACTTGTCAGACTGACGATAAGTTCTCTTTTAGCGCAACAGGTTCTTTTGAGCAAAATTATGGTACAACAAAATGTACTGCACAAGTAGCAAACTCTTTTACAGGCAACTGGTCGGTAGATGAGCCTACCAAGGTGTTGAAAATTGTATCGTCTTTGAAAACTTTTACTTATACTATCAAGTCTATTTCTACGACTTCTTATGTGCTTTCTTATGAAAATACAACTTTGAGCGGTGGTACAAAAATCGTAGAAGAAACGTACGTTCCTGCACAATAATTTGTTGAAAATTATTAAGTAAAATAAAAAATGCAAAATGTTGATTATCAACATTTTGCATTTTTTATTTTACTTAAAATCGCTTGTATTTTATCCTTTCGGAGCTGCTTTTAGCGTAGTATTTTCTTTTGCTGCGCCTGCTTCTGGTTTTATATCGCCTTTTATGACGAGTACACGAGTTTCGTTGGCTTCATTTGTAGTGAGCGTGATGGTTTTTGTAAAAGGACCAACCCTTTGTGTATCATAACGTACTTCAATTTTAGAAACTTGCCCTGGCATAATTGGTTCTTTCGGATAAGTAGGAACGGTACAGCCGCAACTTCCTTTTGCATTTTTGATAATCAAAGGCTCTTTTCCAGTATTTTTAAATTCAAAAACACGAAGTGGATTTGCGCCTTTTTCGATAGTTCCGTAATTGACTTCTGTGCTTGTAAATGTAGCTATTGGTCCTTGTTGCGCAAAACTAACCGTTACGATTAGTATAAAAAATGCTGCAATTGAAAATATTTTTTTCATAATTTTTTAATAATGCTTGTATTTTATTTCAAAAAAAACTTATTATTTTTCACAAAGTTAGACAAAAATAAAGGTACAAGTCAAGTTTTGCTCCGTTAAAGGTTGGTTAAAAAATGAGGACTAAAAATTAGCTCAACGCTTTGTGTTAGAATTGAGTTAAAAGTAATATTTTTGAAATTTCGCCTTGCGTGGTCTTCCCTTTGAAAACTTTCTCTCCCACCCTGCTTTAGTGTTATGCACCAAGCATGGCAAAATGTATACTGTACATCGTTATTTTCTTAATTTATACTCAATACCCAATTGTACTCCATAATTATATAGATTAGTAGGTGTAGTTACAGAAATATACTTTTCGTGCAATAAAGAATAAGCAAAAAAAGGCTCTACTTTTACATACAAAAGTTTTAAAACTCTGTACATTAGTCCAACTTTTATTGACGGTACTATATTCAATTTATTCTCAATAGGCAAGGCAATTTCATTAGCCCAATGATGAACTATTAGGTTATTATCTAAATGTATGTCTATTGATTGTTGCTTTGTATTGATTATAATAAAATTTAATCCTAAACTTGCATAAGAGATTAATTTATTCCTATTTATGAACTTGTAACGGAAATCGGTATTAATACCCGACATATTAGACTTTATATATCTTATTGCATAGCTAATATCTGTTGCCCCATATTCTTTTGGATTACAAGATACATGATTAAAATCTCCAATTTGAGAGAAATTATATTTTTGTAGCACTAAGCTGTGTAAAATATCCATTTTTTTACTTACTTTATAGCCTAAGCCCAAAGTAAATCCATTACTTTTTTGAGTAGGTATAGTAATATCTTCTTCATGAAAAAGATTCCATCGAAGGTCTTTTTGGATATTCAATTCGCTTACCTGCCGCAAAAAACTTCCTGTAAGAAAGATTTTGGGCGTAGTTTCTATCTTCTTTTTTTTACTTTTTTGAGCAAATAAAAAAAATGGCAGTATAAAAAATACTAATAATATAAATTTTTTCTTACTGTAAAATATTAAGTGATAAAGTAAAAGGTTCAAAATAGGTTGTAAAAATAGTAAAAGAAGTCATGTTTTATGGAAATAAGGGCATATTTTTGTTTCAAAATTTAAA
>JANMGN010000447.1:0-2396 GCA_031374645.1 Chitinophagales bacterium
GCCTTTGGACAGGCTTCGTAGTTAGCAATTGGAATAGTCTGCGCTTTTTTATGCCTATAATCGAATGAATATACTTTTTCATTCTTTTTTCTAAAAAAGCTCTCCTTTCCGTATGGAATTTTTATTTTTTTAACATCTTACATTTTTAATCACTTTTTTAAATTTCGCTTATGAAAAAATGCTTATTTTTTCCTTTTTTTTAACTATTACTACCACACTAAATGCTGGGTGTATAATTGATTGGCAACAATATTATAATGGTGGATTTGATATCGGGGCTACATATAGAACTGACAAAATAAAATCTTCTGCTGATGAAAATACGGTTGTCAATCTACTTTTCAGGTTTGACGATATAGATGTGTATAGTTCAAGTTGCGATAATAAAGTTTCTAAAATTTTTTTGGGTGACGTTTTCAAAATCACTTTTACTATCAAAGATAAGAGTATGTCAGCCTCTTTTTCTCCTAATTCAATTATAAAAACAATAACATTAACATTTTAAACAATTAACTCGATTATGAAACAACACACCATTTTCAAAATTCTATTACTGCTCTTATTTGGTGGTTCTGGGAATGACTGCTGGGCACAGGAAGAAAAACAAAAAGGCAAATTTATTGATAATATTTATGTTATCGAAGAAAGGCTTTTGGATGCATCTCAACTTCAGTCTGAGCAGCAGAAACAATATCAACAACAGTTAAATTCACTTCGGAAAAATGCGAGAAGCAAAAAAGAAACTCCTTTATATACCATACCAGACTTGCCAGAGGAAATTACTTTTAGTAATACGACTTACAAGTATGTAAATGGAAACTACTATGAACCCAAAGGGCTAGTTTCTGATTATTGGGTAGCTCAATTTGGATTAAATATACTTGAATATAGGCAGAATCGCAACCAAATTAATCCAGGGCGTCCCAAAAAAATAGAATTTTTCAATAAATCAGGAAAAGTTTTTAAAACGCTTGTACATGATAAAATCAATCCCTATATCAAATATAAAAATTTGAAATGGGATGGAATTGATTATGCGGATAGATATCATGGTTTTGCTAATCAAAAACCAATGGAAGCTGACAACTACATATTTCATAGTACGACAAAGTACTCTAATGGCTATTTATTTATTTATTTCCATTTATTTTCTCTTATTGAAAATTTAGTGCTCAAAGGAGAAACAACTTTATTTATTTTTGATACAAAAGGTAACGTTTGTCGAAAAATAGTATTGCCTCATATCATAGAAAAGCCAGAAATTACAGAAGATGGTAGATATTTGTCTTTTGGGTATGGTTCAGCTACGGAAAATCCATTAGATTTTAACAAAAATGGTTATGTCCAGATTTACGATTTGTTTGCTCGTAAGGTATTTTATGAAGAATATGGTACTAAGGAATATACTTTATATGGTGTTTTTCTTGATGAAAATACTGAATTATATAATATTGATATAGATCTTAAAAAAAACACAAAAGACAGAATTTTCAAATTCTTGGATGTAAGTAATAAAACAATTTATTCTAAGTATTATACAGGAGAAGAAATGTTGCAAAGAAGAGGAAATACTAAGTATCATCTTTCAGAATTAATGCAATACGATTTATTTAACCAACAAAAAATAGAGATAAAATGAAAAAAATAGTAATCATTCTTGGATGTTTATCTTTGTTGATAAACATATCATTAGCTCAAAATGCATCATTAAAATACCTACCCTATAATGGTAAAGCAGGAACAAACGCTTTTTCAGATGCCAATATTAATCCGCAAAATGTTTATAAATATACGATACGAGCCGTTTTTACAGATGGTCGAGAAACGGAGGCTTCCGAAGAACTGAATATGAGTTTGAAGTAAAAAAAACGCCTTGTGGATATTTCACGAGGCGTTTTTTTAGCGTTTTATAATCAAAATCTTAATAAAAGCGCAAGAATAAAATCTTTTATAGACTTAAAAACGAAAAATCGATACGCCATAACGCTATTAATTCCTCTCTAAGTTTATCCTTTCATCTACTCGAATACCTCACTTAGCACTCAAAATAGCTCATTCACGAAATGACAATAAAAAATAACCTCTTTTTCTTGTCATACTGAAAGCAAAAGACTACTTTTGTATTGCCTTAATTATTGTAAGGCTTGATTTTAATATTTTGCGTTTCGCATTGTTAAGATACTGTCGGACTACGAAAATGTCCAAAATATTCCACCGACGGTAGCAACAGCGTTACGCCTACGATATGTATAACAATACAGCGTAGGCGTTCCTTTGCTATGGAATATGCCTTTGGACAGGCTTCGTAGTTAGCAATTGGAATAGTCTGCGCTTTTTTATGCCTATAATCGAATGAATATACTTTTTCATTCTTTTTTCTAAAAAAGCTCGCCTTT
>JANMGN010000538.1:0-9400 GCA_031374645.1 Chitinophagales bacterium
AACAGTCGCTACCCCCTATTTCATGTTACCAACCTTAAAGATTGGCTCTCCTTATCCCGAAGTTACGGAGTCAATTTGCCGAGTTCCTTCAAGACTATTAATTCGAACACCTTAGTACATTTATACTCATCCACCAGTGTCGGTTTAAGTACAGTTATAATTTTATGCTATTTAAAAACAAAAAATAAAATAAAGAATATTAACTTTAACCCCATCGAACATCTTTTTAGAGACTAACTTAGGGACTGTTTAACCTTTGCAGGTAAATCCTTGGCAAAGAAACCTAGGATATACGGTGATAATAAAAATTATTTAGTTACTCATGCCAGCATTATTTAAAAATTTAAAAATTTTTATTTCGGCTACCAGTTTTAAAACTTTAGAGCTTCGGTTATTTTATTTAGTCTCGTACATTGTAGTTATATGTGTTCAATCAATCATTGAACTGTTACGTTTTCATTATAGGACGGCTGTTTCCAAGCCCACCTCTTGATTATCGTAGAACACAATATAACTTTCATGACACTTATAAAATATTAAAGACCTTAGCTACTAATCAGGGCTATTTCCCTCTCGAAAATGGACCTTCGCACCCACTTTCTGAATACTGCAAATTGCAAATCGCCTCATAATCCATTCAGAGATTTAGTATAGTCAGTAAGAGCGTTAACCCCCCCATACATATAACTTTACCTTACCAGATTAGAAATAAGCAGCTCTTTACCTGAATAAATTTCGCCGAAAACCAGCTATAACCAAGCTTGATTAGCCTTTCACCCCTAACCTCAACTCATCCCAGCATTTTGCAACATACACGGGTTCGGCCCTCCGTTAACTAAAACATCAGCCTGGTCAAGGTTAGATCGCTTGGCTTCGGGTCTGCTTCCTTTAATTAAAAAAAATTATTTACGTCGTGAAACTCACTAAAAGAAACAAGTTGCTGACCCATTATGCAAAAGGTACACTAGACTTTTAAGTCTAATTGCTAAAAATTCTTTAATTTCAAAATCTTTTTCACTCCCAACCATTAGGGTTCTTTTCATCTTTCCCTCGCGGTACTGTTACACTATCGATCAGAATAGAAATTATAGGCTGGGCAGGTGGTCCTGCCTTAATCGAATAGAACAAGCGTAAACCAGTCTAAACGTTTAAAAATTATATCCTTTACCCAGGGGACTTACACCCGCTTTGGAATTAGAAAAAGATACAAAATTTTAATAGGCCTAAAACGCTTTCGCTCACCACTACTAACGTTGCACATTTATTTGTTTTATAAACTGCTACTGAGATGTTTCACTTCGCAGAAAAAATTGTCTATAAAGACCTCATTACTGTCAACAAACCGTACTGTGAAATTTACCATACAATACGAAAACCCATTGAAATGGGTGTTCAAAACTATTCTGTCTAGATATTCGTTAAAGAACTAAAAAATTAAGATAAAAACTAAATCTCTTTAAAAAAAAATAAAAGCTAATTAGAAGGTGTGAAAAAACAAAGATTTTACTCAATATTTTAAAAAAAATTTAAGATTAGCGGGACAGCAAACTTAGCTCTCCAGTCCTCTTTGCTGCAAATTTTTTACCGAAATAATTAGAATAACCAGCAAAAGCCATATAAATGTTAAAAACAAATACGAAGGAACCAACCAAAGTCAAAAAAGAACCGAAAGTACACCACCAGTTCCAATAATTGTAAACATCAGGATAGTCTGGAATACGACGAGGCATGCCCATTAGGCCCAAAAAGTGCATAGGAAAAAAAGTCAAATTTACACCTGCAAAGGTAACCCAAAAATGGACCTGACCTAGATATTCGTCCAATTCAAAGCCCAAAATTTTATCAAACCAGTAGTAAAAACCCGCAAACAAAGCAAATACTGCACCCATTGAAAGTACATAGTGAAAGTGGGCTACTACGAAATAGGTATCGTGGAGGGCAATGTCCAAACCCGCATTAGCTAGGACTACTCCGGTAACTCCACCTACCGTAAACAAAGTAATAAAACCGAGAGCAAAAAACATAGGGGTACGCATTGACAAAACTCCACCCCAAAGAGTTGCCAACCAACTAAAAACCTTAATTCCAGTCGGAACAGCAATAATCATTGTCGCAGCAGTAAAGTAAGCACGAACGTCGATGTCCAAACCTACGGTATACATATGGTGAGCCCAGACAATAAAACCCAAAACACCAATAGAAACCATCGCATAAACCATACCCAAATAACCGAAAACTGGTCGACCCGCCAACAAACTTACGACCTGGCTAATTACGCAAAAACCCGGCAAAATGATGATATAAACCTCAGGATGGCCAAAAAACCAAAACAAATGTTGATAAAGAATAGGGTCACCACCGCCAACTGGATCAAAAAAACTAGTGTTAAAATTTCGATCTGTCAAAAGCATAGTGATACCGCCAGCAAGAACGGGTAGCGACAAAACGAGCAAAAAAGCTGTAACAAAAATTGACCAAACAAACAACGGCAAACGTGTATAAGTAAGCTTCTCACAACGCATGTTCATAATTGTTACGATAAAGTTAATTGCACCTGCAATCGAAGCTGCACCTGCAATATGCAAACTAAAAATTGCGAGATCAACGGCTGCACCGTTGTGAGCAGGAACAGAACTCAACGGTGGATAAACAGTCCAACCAGTACCAGCACCTACCTCCAACAAAGAGGACAAAACGAGCAAAAGCAAAGAAGGAACCAAAAGCCAAAAACTAAGGTTGTTTAGCCTTGGATAAGCCATGTCAGGAGCACCAAGATAAAGTGGTACAAACCAATTACCAAATCCACCAATCAAAACCGGCATAACCATAAAAAAAATCATTACGAAAGCGTGGGCAGTAATGATTACGTTATAATAGTGATAGTTGTTACCCATAAAAAGAGAACCTGGGTACATAAGCTGAATACGAATCAACATAGAGTAAAACGTACCAGCAAGGCCTGCCAAAAAACCAAAAATAATGTACAGAGTACCAATGTCTTTGTGATTAGTGGAGAACAACCATCTTTGCGCAGCCGGGGACAAATAAAATTTTTGAAAAACTTTTTTCAAAGAATCCATAAATATTTTTTTTTGAAGACTGCTATAAAAAAAACAGTGTATCAAACCTTTGCAAATATAGTAAAAAAAATTCAGATAAAAATTCATAAAGCTAAACTCGACCAAAGGAATAAAAAAACCGTAAAATCGAGCTAATACAGCTAAAACCACAAGGGAATGAAAGAGTAATAAAATATAAAACTACCAAACAGAAACGATTGTAAATACGAAAATAAACCAACCAAAAGAAAGTGGAAGCAAAACTTTCCAACCAAGTTGCATAAGCTGATCGTATCGGAGACGGGGAACAGTTGCGCGGACCCAAACAAACGAAAACATAAAAAAGAGAACTTTAGCCGCAAAAATAAATGAGCTGTTCCAGATGAAGAAATTTGAACCGCCAAAAAAAAGGATAGTTATCAAAATGCTGCTGACAATAATATTTAGGTATTCGCCAATAAAAAAAAGCGCGAAAGTAACTGCAGAATATTCAACGTTATACCCAGAAACTAGTTCAGCTTCCGCTTCCGGCAAATCAAAAGGTGGTCTGTTTGTTTCGGCCAAAGAAGAAATAAAAAACAATACAAAAGAGGGAAATAGGGGAACGACGAGCCAAATATAAGTTTGAAATTCCAAAATATCGGTTAGATTAATTGAACCCACAACCATCAAGCAAGTTTGGATAATCAAACCGATTGAAACCTCATAAGAAACCATTTGGGCTGTAGAACGTAGTGAACCAAGCATAGCGTAACGTGAATTACTGGCCCAGCCGGAAAGAATAATACCGTAAATACCAAGAGAGGAAATCGCAAAAACAAACATCATACCGAACTCAAAATCAACAAGAACTTCGTAAGAAGAAAAGGGAATGACGGCTATTGAAAGAACAGCCAAAAAAAAAGTAATCATAGGTGCAACGTAAAAAACAACTTTGTCGGCTGCAGTTGGGTGGGTAAGTTCCTTGAGCAACAACTTAGCACCATCTGCAAGAGGCTGCAAAAGTCCAAAAAGTCCAACGACATTGGGACCCGTACGAATCTGAACAGAAGCCAAAATTTTTCGTTCAAACAAAGTCAAATAAGCAACTGCCAACAACATAGGAACAATAAGCCCGATGGCCCGTAGTGTATCAAAAATGATCAGTTCAAGAAAAAGTTTCATTTTTTTGCGTATATCAATATGTACTAATTATAATAGGTAAAATTTGAACGAGAATTAAATTGCCTTTTTACAGAAAGAAGAATGTTAAGAGAGGAACTCGACGAATCTGAAAAATTAAAATGTGAATAGTAGTTATCGTATATAAAAACAGATGAATTAAAGGCAAAACTAATGTGGTGGTTAGAAGAAAAACCGAAGGTTGCCAATTTTTTTGAAAAAAAGTAAAAATTATAGGAAAATTCCTGACCCAAAAGTGGAGAATCAAACTTTTGGAGCTTGTTATTGCGAGGAAAAATTTGACTAGAAGCAAAAAAATGTGGCATATAAAGGGAGAGAACGGGGGACGAACCAGGATAAAACTTTGCAAAAACTTCAGCAGAAATAAGATTCTTGGGATTATCAAAAAAACTATAAACTGAAAAATTTGTATTATTGGCAATAAGTGGATAAATAAACGGATTGGCAAACACGGCCGAACTTGCTGAATGGTAAATCCTTGAAATTTTAGACTTACCGCGAATAACGTTTTGAAAAATTTTAATGGAAGAACCGAAATTAATATCACCAACAAGGTTATTGGTAAAATAACCAAAATTAAAAAAAAAAGTCTCATTAAAGGTTGATAGCTTTCGAAGCGCAACTGTAAAAACCGGTAGTTGATATCTAAGATTAATTCCCAAAAGAAAATAATTTTTGAAAGCCGATTTTTGAAGAATTTGAGAGTATACAAAACTGTAAGAACTACGGATATCAAAATTGAGGTGAGCCGACTCGGGGAAAAATTGCGTCGAAAACCCTGAAAAATCGGTAATTGCTTTAGTTTGTTGAGCAGAAACAAAATCAAAAAAATAAGAAGCAGTAGAAAATCTTTTAAAAAAAAAATGCAAAAAGTTTTGCGAAAGCTTTGAGATACGAAATTGGTAAATTGAATCAAACTCAGACTGGTTTTGCAAGGAATCGTATGAAAAACGAACACGATCACTAATCCATTCAGAAAGCAAATTAGTACTGAAGTCAGGCAAAACCCTTATAACAGTCTTGCCGCGAAAGCTGACCTTAAGCGTAGAAAAAAAAGTATCAGTACAGTCAAAAGCCAAACGATCCAATAGTTCCCAAGAACGGGCAGCAAAACTAAAAGGCTTAGAGGTAAGAGCTCCCATAAAATAAAAAGTTATTGAAAAAATAAAAAAGTGGGCGACGGGACTTGAACCCGTACATACTACTATATTGGACCCTCAATCCAACGCGTCTACCAGTTCCGCCACGCCCTTTTGCCAGGAAGAATAAAATTATTGCTAAAATTAGAGTTATAGGTAAAATTAAACCTTTTAAAATAAATATTACTAAAGAGGGTGCAAAAAAAAGAAGAAAAAAAGGGGGGATCCGTAAGGAAAAAATATCGAAAAAGAAAGAAAAGAAGAAGAAAATGGTGATAATGTTTAATACCAACTTTATAAAAATTAATTGATCGCATCTGGACTCGGCGGGAATCGAACCCGCAACGGCTACGTGCAAAACAGCTATTTTCCCTAATTAAACTACGAGCTCATCTTAATCCAGCCACAGGTTCCCCTACGGCTACCGTGTTACGACTTCGCCCCAGTCACCAATTTAGCCCTCGAATTTTCGTATAAAAAGACTTCAGACCAAACCAACTTCCATGGCGTGACGGGCGGTGTGTACAAGACTCGTTGACGAATTCACCGTGACTTTCTAATACACGATTACTAGCGATTCCAACTTCATGACCAAGAATTTCATTGATCAATCCGAACTGAGGTAGCTTTTAATGATTTACTCCAGAAAAACTTTTGTAACATATTTGTAGCTAACCATTGTAGCACGTGTGTGGCCCAACCCATAAGGGCCATACTGACTTGACGTGGTCCTCTTTAAAACAAGTTAACCTTGATATTTTCAAAATATAATTTGAAATGAGAGTTGCGCTCGTTACCGGAATTAACCGAACGCCTTAAAGCACGAGCTGACGACAGCCATGCAGCACCTATCAAAGTTCAAAAAATTGAAAATTATTCAAAATCTAAAAAAGCTCTAAACTTTTAACAACTTTGTAGTTCAGGGTTGGTAAGATTCTGCGTGTTATATCGAATTAAACCACATGCTCCACCGCGTGTACAAGTCTCCGTCAATCTCTTTGAATTTCGACCTTGCGGTCATACTACTCAGGCGAGATCCTTTAACGCTTTCGCTGAAATTAAATTTAGGATCTATCGTTTAGGGCGTGGACTACCGGGGTCTCTAATCCCGTTTGCTACCCACGCTTTCGTACCTTAGCGTCAGTTTAAAACTTAGATATCCGCCTCCGCGCACGGTGGTCCCCGATTGATTTCAACGGATTTCACCCCTCCATCAAAAGTACCGACATCTTCAGCCAAACTCGAGAATGCCTAAAGAAAAACAAAAAATACAAATAAATTGTGAAATGTCATGTTAACCAAAAGCAAACTGCCTACTAACCCTTTACGCCCAGTAAAGACGAATAACGCTTGCCCCCCCCGTTTTACCGCAGCTGCTGGCACGAAGTTAGCCGGGACTTCTTTTGTACCCAAATCATAAATTTTTGAGTACCGAAAGAGCTTTACAACCTAAGGCCTTCATCACCCACGCGACATTGCTGGATCAAGCTTTCGCCCATTGTCCAATATTCCTCACTGCTGCCTTCAATCGAAGTCTAGACCGTTTTCAGTTCTAGTGTGGCTAATCCTCCTCTCGGACCAGCTAGGGGTCGTCGGCTTGGTAAGCTTTAGTCTTACCAACTACCTGATCCCTGTAAAAAGCTCAAATTGGCGATTAATCTTTTTAAAAACTTAAATAAAAGTTTTTTTATAACTAATTTAACAACCGTGTTGTTTAATAAGCTACCAAAGTATCACTTCTTACTTTTTGCACCCGTTCGCTACTCAACCTGTTTGTGGTTGCGTTAAACTTGCATGTGTTAGGCATGTCGCTAGCGTTCACTCTGAGCTAGAGTCAAACTCAAATCTTATTTAAGAAAATAAAATTTCTTTAAAAAAAAATATCCAATAAGTACGAAACGAGAGTTTAATATTCCCAAGGGCCGTACAAAATAACAAAAACTCCAATGCCGCAAAGTACGGCAACAATAGTAAATTGAATAGGTTTACGGGTCACGACTTGAATAGTCTCCTCTTTTGCTTGCTCAGCTGCCTCAATGATTGTTTGAGCCGGCTCAGGATCAGTGTATACGTGAAAACCTGGATAAAAATAAAACAGGTACACTTCCAGAACAAAATTGGCAAAAATCAAAAGCGAGTAAGCAAGCAAAATAGAACCGAAAAAACCTACCAAACTAGAACTTAGAACATTTTTATTTTGAACTTTATTCATATTTAAATATTTAATAATAGAATTAATCAACGCAAAATATTTTGACCTGAAATAGTTGTTATTATAAGCATTGCGAGTCCGGTCATTGCAAAAAAAAAAAGGACAATTTGCCCAGCTTGAACAGATTGGTGATCCCATCGCTGAACGAAGCAAACGTCATTAACCAAGTCTGCAACATCTTTATCACTAAACCTAGATTTCTCTAGAGCAGTTAGTCTATACTCTGTGATGTCACTAACGGCTACATACGGTACTGCCGTATTTGTTACTTCAAAAAGCAATTCGCAGCTAGTGGCAATAGCAGAAAGACAAACGGCCCAGTAAAAAAAAAAAAATGCCGAAGGAATGGCAGAAAAATAAACATTAGTCTTTATTTTTTGAGTTTCTTTAAAATTTTTAATAGCTATAATCATTTTTATTTTTAAATTTTTAAAAATTTATTTATTTACCAAAATTGCAATGGCGGAAATTGCCGTCAGGGAAAAAAAAGTGCCCCAGAAGATAGCAAACATAGCCAAATTTCTTTGTTTTTCTACTTTTTTAGAAAGCAACTCAGTTACCTGTTCGTCCGTCAGTGGAGTATCCTGCGAGATGCCCAGTCTAAGCTTAGTTTCAAAAACGACGCCAGAATCAGCACTAATCGCAAATTGGTCTAGGAGGACCCATTCAGTATACAAACCAGAAACAAAGCAGACGTAAAGAAAAGTTAGAACGCTAACACCGGAATAGAGAATTTTATATTTTTTAATCATAATTAAATAAAATTAATAAGGTTTGTGACCACCCCAGACGTAAACAATTGCAAAAAGAAACAACCAAACCACATCAACAAAATGCCAATACCAAATAGCAGTTTCAAGACCAATGTGTCTGTCTGGTGTAAATTGCATACGGGCGTGCCTATATTGGCAAATTCGCAAATAAATGGAACCAATCAAGACGTGAAACCCATGAAATCCTGTCAGCATAAAAAATGTTGAACCAAAAGCGCTGTCTGAAATGTTAAATGGCGCCAACAAATACTCAAAAAATTGAATAGCCATAAATGAGTAAGCGCAACGCATAGTATTATACAACCCCTGTTGAGCAACTTCAAAATTGTTTTGCAGAACAGCTCTGTGAGCATAAGTAACGGTTACACCAGAAGTCAACAAAAACAATGTATTCAACAAAGGAAAACCCCAAGGATTAATGGTGGTAATACCAAATGGAGGCCACTGACAACCGATGTAAATTGAAGGAGAAAGGGCCAAGTAAAAAAATCCCCAAAAAAAAGAAAAAAAGAACATAATCTCAGAAACAATAAACAAAAGAAAACCAAGACGCAAACCTTTTGCAACTGGTTCAGTATGATGTCCTTCAAAAGATTCTTGGATAACGTCCGCCCACCAAATAAACATAATAAACAAAACAAGAGTTAGGGCTGAAATAAAAGAAAAAATTCCCAACGGTGAAGGCAAAAAATTATGAATAGAGGCGACAAACGACAAAATCGTAAAAAAAACAAAAAAAGCTATAGTAATGGGCCAAGGGCTAGGTTTTACCAAATGAAATGGATGGCTAGCATTAATTTTATCAGCAGAGGGGTAATGTACAAAATTCATTTTAATATATAAGGATAAACATTAATAAACAGAAATTTAAACGTGTGGAGGACGGGATTCGAACCCATGCGCACGTAGAACGGTTTTACAGACCGTCGCTTTCGACCACTCAGCCACCTCCTCATAAAAAAATAAAAATATAATTGCCAAAAAAATTGTAAACGTGACATTTAGGGTTATTAAAAAGCATAAAATAAGAAAAAT
>JANMGN010000506.1:0-13045 GCA_031374645.1 Chitinophagales bacterium
AATCGCAATTAATACCTTTTTTGACCATATTGATTTGTTTAAAAACGAACTGAAAACATTTATTGGAACTAAATTTCAGTCATTCAAATATGCAAAAACAGATTAAAACGTAATCCGAAAACCAATTTCACTTTAGTATAAGTTATTGTAAAACCAATCATAATTTTCTCCATAGCCACTTTTTGAATCGAATCTATTTGCATATTTTCCAAAAAAGTTTTCAACTAAAAATCTAAGAGATTCCTCATGTGTAATTGGAATTTGACTCTGTGTATCAAGTGAATTATATATACTGATTATATTTTTATATGAATTTTCCGAATAATTTTTATAGCCATACACCAGCGATAAAAAATCATTTTTTTCTACTCTAAAGATAAATTTGAAAAAATAGGCAAATAATTCTTGTTTAGACCATTTAATATCTATAGATTTTTCTTGTCTAATTTCATTGAAATTCGTTATATTTCCTAATCTATTCTCAAAAATATCAGCACGGACAAATATTTTAGGATTAATTCTTGAAAAAATATTATTACGCCAATAGTTGATTAATGGCGAAATTCCATTTGACCAATTATCAGGTTTAATTACAAAGTCTAATTGATCAAATGATAAAATAATGGTTTTATTTACCTCTTTTAATCTTTTATCTAACGCTAGTAAATCTTTTTCAAATGCTCTAAATTTATTAAAATCAGTTGTGTTTTCAAGAAACCATGCTGCTGTATCAGTATCATTATTAATTATTTTATGCTCTATACATAGTGTATAATCATTCATAATATCTTTTACACTCGGGTTCTCAAAAATTGCACTCCAGACGTATAGCAACCAGAATCTTTCATAGAAAAAGTCATCATTTTCAGTAGATGAAAATTTAGATGATGCATTGATATATTTTTTATGATCTTCATTTACAGGAATAACATTCACAAAAATAAAATTCTTGGGATTTTGCTTTTGTCTGGAACAAAGTTCGTCTGTGATTTTCTTGTTTTTAAATGATTGATAAATATGCGTTTTTCCAGTACCTTTATAGCCAACAATTATGAAGGCATTTCGATTAAAAATATCTTTCATACAATCTCTGAAGTAAAAATCTTCTAATTGTGGTACTATATTGTCAGCATAAGGTTTAGGAAAATTATTTTCATCTATTAATTTTTCTAATAAATCTATTCGAGCCTTATCTTTTTTTACACGATTTTTTTGTAATTGTAAAAAGATTTCAAGATTGACACTTGAATTATCACTTTGATTTGCGATTTCCTCAATAATAACCTCTTTTTCTTGCTCAGTTTGCAGTGGCTCAATTGGAGTATTTTCTATGAGAAAAAAATCTTTCTGCCTATCAATTTTTTTCAGTAAGTCATTAAAAAGTAACTTAAACTCTCTTGATGGGTCTCCAACATTATCAATAAACGCTATATTTTTAGGTGTTTTACCGTTACCATTTTGCCCATTAATGTCTCTATCTACTGTTTCTATACTAGTGCCTAATCGTTCAAGTATTTCATCTTGTTTAATTTGAAAAATGTTGTCAATGAAATCTCTTTTTCCGTATTCTTCATCAACGAATGAATCCTCATTTGCAGAAATATGGTTATCAATAATTTGTTTAAAAGATTGCCAAGCGGCAACGCTATTATTATGAAAAGACTTTACAAGTAAAATATCTTTTTCATCTGTCTTTTTGCCGAAAGTATCTAAAAATTGTGTCAAGCCAACTTGACTTTGTTTATTAATACCAAAAACACCAACAATAATTTGCGAAATAGTGGATAATACGGCAAAAGTATCATTAAATCCTGTTCTTGAATCAATCAAAATTACACTGTTTTCGTAGTCTAACTCTAATTGTTCTTGTAAATCTTTAAAAAATGACTCAAATTGAGTAATAATATTATCAATACTTGTAATATCAATTCTGGCTAATGCTTCTAAATAATCTTTTTTATGATTTCTAATTAAATTACCATCATTATCTTTTTCATAACCTAAATTACCAGCAGGGACAATATAAATATTACCTTTTCCAGTATATTCATAGCGAACATCGTGAACATAGTCTTTTTTGATGTCTAATTTTTGTCCAGATAACTCTGTATATTCTTTGTCTAAAAGATACTCGACAATACCTTTTTTATCCTCATTAATATCAAAATAGTTTGTGAATCCAGGTGCTTCAAAATCACAATCTATAATCACAACTTTTTTATCGTGAGTTGATGCTAATCAACTTGCGAAGTATGCCAAAGTAGTCGTTCTTCCAACACCTCCTTTATAACTATAGAAAGTCATAACAGGACAAGGTGTTTTGATTTCTCGTTGATTAGGGACAATAAAGTTTGTAAGTCTTCTTCTTAATCCTAAGTCTTTATCTTTTGTGAAAATTAGTTCTATTTCTCTTTCGGTTAAATCTTCATTTTCAAATTCATTAATCTTAATAAGATTTTTTAGTGGCAGACCTTCATATTTGAAAACATCATTTTCAAAATACCAGTTTTTACCTCTTGAATCGTTCAAAAGAATATTTACTTCAATTCTCATACCTAATTGAAGTACAATTTTATGATTGATGATTTCTTTTTTGTCTTTTAACTTGTCCAAAAAACTATCAATTTCATCAATTTTGCTTAACGCTAATAATCTATTATTCATATCATTGAGTTGCTTAAAAGTCCTTCATAAACTTTATTTGCTAAATAAAAAAAAGCAAATGTATTGCTATAATCAAGTGTAATTGAAGTATCAATCAAATATCTAATTTCAGCGTTCCAATTCTCAAATAAATCAAAGGCTGGATGTGTTGGATGCAAAGGCTCACTTATTAATGGAATTGGAATTGAAGGGGTTAAGTGCATTATTGTTGGAAAAAAGTGCATATTCCCACTTAGTTGATGTTGTTTAATACCAGGGCCTTTTCTTCTAATGGTAAAAGCACTATTCGTATGAGGATGGGTACTTACATTATACGGTGTATCAGTTACTCTCAGATCTTTCACATCATTTGTCCAATCTAAACTTTTATAAATAGCACAATTATAGCTACATTCAATAATATAGCCAGAAAGGTAGTACAAATCTGCTAATAATTGTACCTTTTTTTCCTTTGTTTGGCGAGTAGCCAAAGGTTCTTTTTTTTGATAATTTTCCTCAATGTGATGTAGCAATTGAAAACAGACTTCTAAATGGCTATCCGCAGCGGTTTTATAATCTTGATAAACCATAATTTTGATGTGCAGCAATAAATATTATGCAAAGTTATTAATTTTTGATAAATTCTACTAATAAGGCTAGATTTTCTTGTAGTAATAATTATGTTCGTGGCAAATTCCAACACTCATTTTCCTGTTTTTTTGCTTTTTTGAAAAAAATTTATCTTTGTAATATTTAAGATTCAATTAATAAGCATAACAGTGCCTAAATTAATCAATTATGATTAAAGACCGATTTTCATTACAGTAAAAAATAAAAATCTCATTTCGATAAGCGAAATATAAATGATTATAAATTTTTTTTACATAATTTTAAAATTGCCTCTTTGTTTATTACGCCCTGCTTGGTCTTTTTTGACTAAGCAGCAACAAGCACTATCTACCGCAAATATACACTTTTTTTTAAAAAAATAAACCGCTATATTAAAATAAATACAGCGGTTTATTTTTAAATTTAACCTATTTTACAAAGCATAATGAAACGCATCAATAATAGATTTCAGTACGACAAACATTGGTTCACGAGCATCGTCTGTTAAAAAATCCATATTTGCGTCAGGGTCTTCCGTATCTTCGGTAAGGCTGTCTTCTATGAAAGCCAAAAGGTCTTCTTGCGGATAATCTTCAAAAAACGCATCTAATTTGTCGTTGAAAATAGGAGCTTTTGCAGCTTCCATGATTTCCCAGTTTGTTTCCTCAGCTACACCTAATTGTTCTTCGCTGATTTCTGGAATATCTTTATATGATTTTTCAATCGCCTGATAGACGACCAAAACTAAATATTCCATGTAATCTCGCTCTTCGTCAGAGAGAATACTTGTATTTTCTTTGTCTAAAAAACTCATAATTACGGGTTGTTTTTTAGCAAAATCTTCAAAATATTGCTCAAAATCTTCTTGAATAGTATCTACTTTTTCCAAAACAGCGTCAATCGCTGCTTCATTAATAATTTTCATCATATTAAATAAATATAGTTATAGTTGTTTGTAAATTTAGTTATTCATCATTGATTATTCAGCATTTTATTAACATCGCTATAATCAAAGTCTTTAAGATTTTTGTAAAAATCCAAGGTAGATTGCCATTGCTGCAAACTCGAATTTCCTATCAGCAAACCATAAATCGCAGGGTTATAATAAGAATAAATCATCCCCAATTGGAAAAACGAATCTATTTGTGGCCGATTTGTATTTTCGTTTGCTTGTATAATATTTTTTTGCAGTGTTGCAAAAAATTCATTTTCATTAGAAATATCTCCGCCACGAGTTGCAAGCGTACTATCCGCTGTGTATTCTTCTGTATTTAGTTTTAATCCACCTGCATTAATTCCGTAAGCGATGTATTTTTTATTTTTAAAAAATACATTATAACGGTCAAGATCAGATTGCAATACATTATTTTTTATTTGAATATAAAAATCAAAATCGTATTTTTTATTGGCTTCTGCGTATAGTTCAGGATATTTTATGCCCGAAATACCTACGTTAATTCCTTCTTTTTTTATCGTATTCAAGGCTTCAAAAGTTGATGCAATTTGCGAAATATCTTCCCTATTATCCCAGTGAATCATAAGTGTATCAAGATTTTCACGAAATTTATTTCGATAATTTTCCAAGGACATCAATAAAAAAGAAGGATTCAAATTGCAATCTGGTGTACGCAAATTATTCGTACTTCCCACTTTCATCATCAAACGAACATCTTTGATTCCATGCACTCGAAGCCACTCTTGCAAAATCGTTTCTGCTACTCGAAAATCGTTCGGATTTTTATTTATCGGATAATTTGTGGCGCAGTCTATTTGCCGAAAACCACTTTCATAAAAAGCATCGAGCAACTCAAAAGCTGTTTTAGAAACTGTTGTCCAGCCAAATTGAGCTGTTCCGAGAAGTAATTGCGGTATGTTTTGCATAGTTTTACTTTTATTTTTATCTCCCAGTTCCTATTCTTTGTCCGTCTTGATATTTTACAATATAAGCGGTCTTAAATTCTCTATTTTGTTGCACTTGCGCCAACAAACGCTCTACATCTTCAAAAGCAAAAAAATCTGCCAATAAAACACGGCTCAAACCTTTTCCTACGATATACTCCGTATCTATTCTACCCAAGTCTCGAACGCCTCTGTAACGAGGTTCGTCAGCCGAAAAATCCTTAGTTGCCAATATTTGTATTTTGTAATAAATGCCTTTTTGTTTGGGCGCACTGGTCAAAAGATGCTCGCTATTCGGACCAATAGTTTCATAAAGTGGCAGTACACCTACTGACGTTCCTTTACCTATTCCGAAGCTCGTTTCGTTGCCTTTTGCGGCTAAAACATCTGTTTTTTCAGGTATTTTACTTGTATTTGTAGGCGAATTAGGCTTTTCAGTATTTTTTTCTACAATTTTTTCACTTGGCTTTACATTTGTTTTTTCGGGTACAGTTGTAGGTTTATTAGGTGTTTGCGTAGCTGTTTTTGTAGCTGCAACTTTGACTGTTTCGTTTGGTTTGGTGCTTGGTTTGGTAGCTGGTTTTGTGCTATCTTCTATGTAGGTACTTACTGTTGTTTCGCTTGGTTTTTCTTGTTTTTCTAAATAAATATTATACGAAATGCCATTTGCTGTGCTATCTGTTTTCACAGATGAAAATTCATAAAAAGTAGTTTTGAAACCTTTTTTCTCTGCTTCCAAACGGTATTTATTGTTAGGTAAAAGCGCAAATTCGTAATCTGTTTCTGGATTATTTTTGGTTTGTAAAAGACGTTTTTGTGCATTATTCATCACTTCATAAAGTGTAATACGAGTATCTTTTAATGCACTACTGTTGTCTTTTTGTAAAATCTGACCACGAATAGCAAGCGTTTTTGAAGGGTTTGAAAATTCAAAAATATCTTCATTGGTTGTCACCGTTTTTTCTTTTCCATAGATACGATTAGACACCAAGAAACCGCCCGTTTTATTTTTATTTCTTACAAAATAATAATCATCAGCATTAGAATTGTAGGGAAAACCGACGTTTTCTGGCTTAGACCAACTATTATTAGACATTTTTGTTTTAAAAATATCAAAACCACCTGTTGTTAAATGAGCATTTGAGCTAAAATAAAGCACATCTTCGCTTGTATCAAAAAACGGTGTTATGTCATCTCCAACTGTATTCACACTCGTACCAAGATTGATAGGCGTAGAAAAATCCAAATCTCCTGCGCTAATATTTCGGGTCGTTTGCCAAATATCCATTTTTCCGCTACCGCCAGCAGCATCTGATGAAAAATAAAGAATTTCTTTTTCGCCTAATAGTGTAGAAAAAGGCTGAGAAACATTGGCGTTAGATACATTGATACTTTCTTTTAATTTTATAGGCGAAGACCAAATATTGTCATTTTTTATAATAACATAAATTTTGCAAGTTGCGCTCAAATCATCTGTATTACTACCGCCACATTGGGTAAAATAAAAGCGTTTTCCGTCAGGCGAAAACGAACCATTACAGACATTTTTTTCTTTTGCAGTCGGAATTCCTGTTGGTACGATAGCTTTTGTCCAACTGCCATTGCTTTTTTGAGTACGATAAATAACCGCCTTTCCAGAGATAGTCGAGGAATAATACAAAATATCGTCAGCAAAAGGAATTGGCGCAAAATCTGCTTCGGAGGAGTTTACTAAATTGCTCAACCGAGCAAACTGAATAGGCGTTTTTCCAGCATTTTTCAAAAATTGCTGTGCCATTTCGCAGCCTTTTATTTCATTTTGTACTACTTCGCTTAGGCTCGTTTTGTCCTTGCCTTTGTAGCTGTTCACAAACTCAGAAAACTCTTGACTTGCTTCCGTATATTGTCCGTCTTGTTTGAGCGCACGTGCAAAAAAGTAGCGTGCCAAAGGATAATCTTTGTCGTCTTTGATATTGCGGTAGCCTTCGGCAGCACGTTTGTAGTCCCGAACAAGGGCATAATATTGGCTTGCTTTTTCTATAAATTCCGTTTTGTTATTTTTTTGTTTCCAAGCAGATTCGTATTTTTCAGCCGCTTCCATGAAGCGTCCGTCTTTGGCAAGTTGTGCCGCCATTTTAGAATCTTTACGCCATGTTTGGGCGTTTGCGTTTGTTAAAGCGCAGAAAATCAGCAGGATACAAATATTAATATAACGCATGAGATAATTTTGTAAGTGGCACATAATAATTTTTTCAAAAAAAATAAAACATTAAAATTTTACTCCAAATCGTATTGCTTAATTTTTCTGTACAAAGTACGCTCAGAAATACCCAAATCATCGGCAGCTTCTTTGCGGCGACCGTGGTGTTTTTTCAAAGCTTTATTAATCATTTCTTTTTCCATATCGTCTATCGAAAGACTTTCATCTACTACCTCTGCACCATCATAACTCATATCCGAATTGCTTACGCTAAAAGGTTGATTTACAACAACTTGCGAATGTTCTGTATTGGAAAAATAATTGCTATTAGTGTAATTATTATGCTGTTCTAACTGAGGTGTACTCAATTGAGGAAACGAAGAAGTGCGACCGAGCGAACTCAAATCTGGCATATTTAAGTTGTTATTTTTGATAAGTTCAAAAACCAATGACTTCAAATCATTGAGGTCATTTTTCATGTCAAAAAGCAACTTATAGAGTATATCACGTTCTTCAAAACCCTGATTTCCTCCACGATTAGTATTTCGCATCGGCAAATTATTACTTGTAATTTGCGGCATAAAATTAACTAACTCTTGTGCAGAAAGAATTCTTTTTTCAGACAAAACAGATACTTGCTCCGCCAAATTCTTTAATTCTCGAATATTCCCAGGCCAAGGATAATTTTCTAACAAACGAGCTGCTTCTGGCTCGAGTTGTACACTTTGCGTATGGTATTTTTCAGCAAAATCGTAAGAAAATTTACGAAAAAGCAAGTGAATATCTTCTCTACGTTCCTTCAAAGAAGGTACTTTTATCGGAACAGTGCTTAGGCGATAGTATAAATCTTCTCGAAAACGACCTCGCTGAACACTATCCAAAAGATTTACATTTGTAGCAGCGATTACACGTACGTTGGTCTTCATCGTCTTAGATGCACCGACCCGTATAAACTCTCCACTTTCCAAAACACGCAACAAAAAAGCCTGTGTATCAAGCGGCATTTCGCCTATTTCATCTAAAAAAATAGTGCCACCATCGACAGTTTCAAAGTAACCTTTTCGCTCTCCGAGTGCGCCTGTAAAAGAGCCTTTTTCGTGTCCAAAAAGTTCAGAATTTATAGTTCCCTCTGGAATAGCACCGCAGTTAATAGCAATAAATTGATTGTGTTTTCGAGCAGATAAGGTGTGTATAATGCGTGAAAAAACTTCTTTTCCTACGCCACTTTCTCCTGTAATCAGTACGCTCAAATCTGTGCTGGAAACACGGGCGGCAGTATCTATGGCATGGTCGAGTGGTTTGCTCATCCCGATAATACCAAAGCGTTGTTTTATAGAAAGCGTATTACTCATCAATCGTATGTATGTTTATCCGAAAAATATTCTAAATTAAAGTACCTGACATTTTGTCGTGCAAAGATACAAGATATTTTAAAAATAAATAGTAAAGCAATGGAAGTTGCTAAAATATAATTTGTAGCAAAAATTTTACCAATAAGTCGTAATTTTTACAACTTGCTATTTTTTTATTTTATTTAGTAAATAGTCGTGTTTTTATAAATACATTATATTTTATCATAATTTGTAATAAGTTAATTTTTAGCTTATTATAAAGTTAAATGTAATTTATATAAATATTAAAACATTTTAATCTGATTTTCCGTATAAGATGTTTTTTATAGCAAAAAGAGTATTATTTATATTTAACATACATTTATAAATAAAATTGCCCCAGTTTTTGCTTGAAATAATAAAAATAATAATATATTTGTGTCAAATCTTGAAGTAAATTAAACAACGCTTGCTTAGAGCATAAAAATCTACGCATTTTGAGGTTTAATTTTTTTTATTTTCAACAATATACCGAAACTCTTATGATTAGAATACTCAGTATTTTGGGTCTTATGTTGTCCGTTTTCAACTTTGCCCAAGCGCAAACACCAAGTGACAGCCCCGTTAATGCACCTATCGTGCAAGCAAGTAACACTCCAGGTAGTGCTATAGGCAATACTATCAGCTCTTGCTGTTCTTCTTATACCAACTTCTTAGGTACAAACCCTACTTGTGGTGTCGCTCAAACGGATAAAGATGCGTGGTTTCAAATCAATGGAATGACCGCAGGTCAGCAGTACAATTTTATGTACATCGAAACTGGAAACCGTCAAACATGGGTAGAGATTTTTGAACTTCCCGCAGGAAAAGATAAAGCCGTTCCAGCAAATTACAAAACAGTAAAATGCGCTCGTGCAAACAATGTCGCATTTTATCCTGGCTCATCTGTGTCAGCAACTTTTATTCCGCCAACTGCGGGAAGTGCCTATTACGTTCGTTTTCAAAGACTAAACGTAGGCGATCAAGCTATTGAAGGAAACTTCCAAGTAACGAAGTCTTATCCTAATGAAGAACCTTGTGGCGCAACCTTATTGCAGGTACAACCTGCGCAAGGTACACTTCCTACGTTTGGAAACAACACAACGGCTGCTGACTGGAAACCAGATATTTTGACCGGTCCGCTTTGTGGCCCTAATAATGATGTTTGGTACAAATTCGTAGCGACATCTTGCTCTATGCAAATTTTTGTGGATAATCTTTCGCAAAATGTTTTCGAGATGCAAGCTGCTATTCTCGCAAGCTCAAACGGAGATTGCAATAATTTGATGGATGTAACTCCTTGCGGTGGTCAGCCTGACCAATATTTAGACATCATGCTTACGGCTGATAATCTTACTGTTGGTAAAACTTACTACGTAATTGTAGATGGTTATTCACCACCTTACGTAAATGCTGTTGGTAATTTCTCGATAGAGGTTTTCCAAAAGCCGAATGCTCCTGATTGTCCGAATATCGGAAGTCCATGCGACTGTGGTGATGCACTTACTTGTGGTGGTACAGTTCTCCCGAACAGTGCAGCAGGTAATGCAGCTTTAAATGCGGCAATCGCAAATCCTAATGGAAATGGTTGTTATAGCTTCGCAGCAAATGCGCCTGCTCCTGCACTTTGCGGAGGAAATAATACAGTAGAATTTTGCTCAAAATATACCGCACTTTCAAGCGACACATTGATTGCATTTGACAATTTTGTAAGCAAAGATCCAGCTTGTGAGGTTTTATCTACTAAAAATATCGCTTACGAAGAAGGCGTATGTGCAGCACCAATTACGGCTGTTTGCTTAGATGTGAACAAAAAAACACCAGTTTTCAAGGTTACACCAGGTAAAACATACCGTTTTTGTCGTCAGATAATCACAAATGGTGCAGACCTTGATTGTATAGGCAAAACATACCAATCTTATTGTGGATTTTTGTGGAAAATCCCTGTAAATTATAATGTTACGAAGACTATTTGTAACGGAGAAAGTATAAAAGTTGGTAGCAACACTTATACTGCTACGGGTGTTTATACCAATACTTTATCAGCAACTACAGGTTGCGATAGTATTGTTACGCTGAATTTGACAGTTCTTCCAGCTATCAACAATACCATTACTACTTCTATTTGTAATGGAGATAGCTACACTATTGGCAACAACAAATACAATACTACTGGTACGTTTACAGCTGTGGTAAAATCGATTGGTGGTTGTGATAGTACGATTACACTTAATTTGACGGTATTGCCAGCGAAAGTAGCTAACCTTAGCAAAACGCTTTGTTTTGGCGAAAAAATAACTATCGGTACAAGTACATTTGATAAAACAGGCACTTATACCGCTTCTGTAAAAACAAATAGTTTGAGTTGTGATAGTACAGTTAATTTGACTTTGACTGTTTTACCTAAAATCGGTACTACACTTCAAAAAACGGTTTGTAATGGCGAAACATTTACATCAAATGGAAATGTCTATGACAAATCAGGTAGTTATGACGAAAAATTTAAAGCAAAAAATGGTTGTGATAGTATTTATACGGTTGCTCTGACAGTTTTACCAGTACTGAAAGAAACTGTAAACGCAAGTATTTGTAATGGTAAAAGCTATGTCATAGCTGGTAAGACTTATGATACACCAGGCACTTATACTATTATGGTCAAAAAACCAATCTTAGGTTGCGATAGTACAATTACGCTTATTTTGAAAATTAGCAATAAGGTTGAAAAGACCATCAAAAAAACGATATGTCAAGGAGATGGCGTAAAAATTGGCAACACTACTTATGTTACAACAGGAATATCTACAATTACATTTAACAACCCTAACGGTTGCGATAGTATTGTAACATTAGATTTGACTGTAACACCAGTTGTTACCAGCAGTCTCAAAGAAACAATATGCTTCGGAAAAACAATAACTATAGGAGGAAAAATTTACTCGACGACTACAAAAGACACGATAGTAATTAAAAATAGCAACAAGTGTGATAGTTTGATTACAATTTTGGATTTGACTGTTTTACCAGAAAATAAAGTAACACTTAGTGGTTCTATTTGTAGTAAAGATAAAGATGTCATAGTCAATGGTAAAAAATATGAGACGGCAGGAATATATCCACTTGGAACAGGAATAGATAAAAACGGCTGCAAGGTGGATACGACTGTACAAATTACCAAAGAAGACACATTTACTGGAGAGCAAACAAAAGAGGCAACATGTGGTGTTAAAGATGGTAGTGCTAAAATCACTGCCCCATTAGGTTCTCAATATACTTACAAATGGAGTGATCCGAATGGCAACGGAACAAAATTAGAGAATGTGAAAGCGGGTGTATATTATGTAACGATTACAAACGCTAATAATAGTTGCATCCAAATAGACTCGATAAAAGTTAAAGAGCGAGAAATAACCGTTGAGGTAATCATTACCAACCCTTCTTGTAAAGAAGCTACTAATGGCTCAATTACAGTTACTTCTCCTGTTGGATTAGGGACTTCTTATGTATGGAGTAATACAGCAACTACATTCGCTATAAATAATCTCAAACCTGGAGATTATACCGTAACAGCAACTGCTTCAGATAAGTGTGTGGGAATAAAAAAAATAACGTTACTACCAGGACAAGGAGCTGCCATTTCAAAATCAGTAATCAATTCATCATGTAACAATGCTTCAAATGGGGCTATCACAATTCTCTCTCCAGTAGGTGTAGGTACGCAATACATTTGGAGTACAGGAGCGAAAACAGCAACTTTGAGTAACCTCAAACCAGGAGATTACTTTGTAACGGCAACAGATAAGGATAACTGTATAGCAATAGATACAATAACAGTAAAACCAGGGACTGGCATTACTGCTAATATTGTAGAAACTAACGTAAAAGTTTATTTAGGAGAAACTGCTACTTTTACACTTACAACAAATGCTACGAATCCTGTATTCACATGGAATCCTGCAGGCCCAGTTCTAAAAACAAGTAATGGTAATACCTATACTTTTACTTTTACACCGAAATCGGAATTAAAAGATGTAATATATACAGTAACTGTGACTGATGCCAATGGTTGTACTGCGGAAGATAAAATTTCTGTAACTGCACAATTCTTAATTCCTTCTGTATTCACTCCTGATGCAGATGATAATAAAGAATTTACGCCAGTAAAAACTCCAGATATGACATCAATATTGAATTACAATAAATTTATAGTGTTTAATAGATGGGGAGAAATTGTATATGATAATGAAACGGAACACTCTTGGAAAGGAACATACGATGGCAAAGTTAATGGTAAAAAATGTCCTACTGACGTTTATGTTTGTAGAATAGAGATAGAGATAGGCGGGAC
>JANMGN010000534.1:0-6255 GCA_031374645.1 Chitinophagales bacterium
TGCATCAGGAAGAAGATCAGAAAATTCAAGTGGCCGGAGGGCGAAAAGCATTGGAAGTGTTAGAGGCAGATGCGTTTGCGACTATCAAAATAGTTTTTTGTGTTTTTCTTGCTACTTAAATTGTGGCATAAATACGAACTATTGGTTTGCCGTCACGGGTTGTTCCTTCTTTAAAATCATCAATTTGTACCTCACAAGAGTAGGGTATTTCGTCATCGTAAAAGGTAAGAATTTTTTCACGTATGATTTCACTGGCGAAAAAACGCTCGCTTCTGTCTGTTAATTGATCGTCTGGAAAATATTTCGGCCCTTCTGGCAAATAACTTTTTATGACATTTAAAAGGCTATCCGTATTTTGTTTTTTTAGTGCCGAAATAGGAATTATTTCTTTAAAATTTAGGCGTTTGGACCATTCGCTTATTGCCAAAAGAACATCTTCTTCTTTCATACTGTCTATTTTGTTATAGACTAAAAAAAGCGGTGCTTCAACGTGTTGCAAACGTTTCAAAATAGGGTCATCGTCGGTATATTTTTCTAATTTTTCGGTTACAAAAATCATAATATCTGCATCTTCAAAGGTAGAATGAGAGGCACGATTCATCGCTTCTTGCATCTTGTAAGAAGGTGTTCTGATAATTCCAGGCGTGTCTGAAAAGATGATTTGATATTCATCGTCGCTCATAATTCCAAGGATTCTATGGCGAGTTGTTTGTGGTTTGTTGGTAATTATGGAGAGTTTATCGCCTAAAAGTGCGTTCATCAAAGTAGATTTTCCAACATTTGGTCTTCCAATGATATTTACGTAACCTGATTTGAACATATTTTTTTAATTTCAATCTGTATAATGGCAAATTTTGCCCAATAATTTTTTTTACGAATGCCAACGAATGCCAACGAACACCAGTAAATAAATTTACTGGCTATTATATCGGTCATTCCTACGGAATTTCGTAGAGTGCGTCACGTAAAAATTGCGTAGCAATGACCGATATAATAGCACATGATTTTAATCATGTGAAAAATGATTAAAATCACGTGAAAAAATCAAAAATGTATCGTTCATCGTATGAAATGTCATTTTGTTTTAAAAGTTCGATGTATTCATCGTAAAATTTGATGGTTTTATGATGTTCTTCTTGTCGTTCAATATATTTATATACGTTATCTTTATGCGTTTGTGTATATGAAAATGCACCAAAACCTGTTTGCCATTCAAAACGGTGTTCGGTTAATTTATTTTCATTTATCCATTTTGATGATTTTGATTTTGCCGACTTCATCACATCCGAAATAGAAATCGAAGGTTTTAAACTGAAAAAACAATGAATATGGTCTTCTACGCCATTTACAATAAAGTTTTGAGCGCCTGTTTCATTTATCAATGTACCAATTACGGCACATAATTCATTTTTCCAACGCAAATCAATCATCGCAGCACGATATTTGACAGCAAAAACGGTTTGTATATATATTTGAGAATAAGTGTTTGCCATTATTTTTATTTTAACGCCAGCAAATAGATTTATTGTTTATTATATCGACCAATCTTACGGAATTTTTTGTTTATATTATCAGATTGTCAATATTTTATCCATATTTAATAAAAAGATACCTAATGTCCCGTATCAATATTAGGAGAAAAATTGCAAATCCTGTGTATCCAATTATCTTTACTAATTCAATATGAGTATCTAATGCCATATATCCCAAAAATAAGATTAGTAGTAAATTAATAATAAATCTCAAGAATAAGACTTTTTTTGACACATATAAAATATAAGTCAAAGTACATATTAGCCATCCCAATGAACTATATTCGTGGATAAATCCAGAAAACCAAATTAAAATATTAATAATAAATACTGCTAAAAGTAAAAAGTTAATAAATCTATCAAGAATAATATTGAAAGGATTATTTCCAATAAGTATTTCTGCTATTTTTTCTTTCAAGCTCTCGTTTTCTATTAATTTTTTTTCTATAATTTGATAAAGCAAATCCTCTTTATGAATATCTTTTGTGAAAATAATTTCATTAAATATAGCAATTTCTTGCTCATTCATTTTCTCTTTTAAAAGGTCTAATATTTCACTTTGCTTGGAGTCCGAATTCCAAGCAATGGTTACTAATTGATTAGTAGCTACGGATAAATTCATTTTATAATTATTTCATTTAAAATCAATATTTTATAAATTATTTGTTTTATCTAAAACACCGCATCTAAAATAACAAAACTGCCAAAGATAACACTTGCAATACCATTTGTGGTAAAAAAAGCAAGATTAACTTTGCTTAGATCGTCTGCTTTTACCAGCGTATGCTGATAAAATAAAAGCCCAACGTAAACTGCTGCTCCTATCCAATGTAAATATTCAAAAACAGGCAGTTTTGATTGTAAAGTATAGCCTGCAAAAAGGATAATCGCTGCACTTGCAATGTGCATAAAAGTAGAAAGTTGCAAAGCGTTTTTTGTACCCAGACGCACTGGAATAGAATTTAGCGCAAGAGAACGGTCAAAATTTTCGTCTTGCAAAGCGTATATAATATCAAAACCTGCAACCCAAAGCAATACTGCAAAAGAATATAAAATGGGCAACAAAGCAAAAGCTCCTGTGACTGCTAAATATGCGCCAATTGGAGCAAGCGATAGACCTAAGCCTAAAACCAAATGACAAAAAGCGGTAAATCGCTTGGTATAACTGTATCCTAAAACGACCAATAAAGCAACAGGGGAAAGATAAAAACACAAAGAATTGATACAATAAGTCGCTAAAATGAAGCCCAAGCAGTTGATTATAACAAATAGAAGCGCATTTTTAGGCGAAATAATGCCCGAGGGAATTTCCCTTATAGCTGTGCGTGGATTTTTTTCATCAATATCTCTATCCAAATATCGGTTGAATGCCATCGCTGCACTTCTTGCGAAAACCATACACAAAATAACTAATCCTAAAAGATTGATATTCAATCCATTACCACTTTGAAGCGTTCCGATACAAAAGCCAACTAAGGCAAACGGCATAGCAAAAATAGTATGGGAAAATTTTATGAGTGACAGATAATTTTTTATCATTATGTAGCTTTAAATTGTTGTTTCTACTTCATATTTATTTTTATCAGGATTTTGTCTTGCGACCAATTCTGCTAAAAAACCTGCTAAAAAAAGTTGTGTTCCGAGTATCATCGTAGTCAAAGCGATGTAAAACCAAGGGTTTGTGGTAACGAGAGGTAGTTTTACGCCATTGTACAAACTCCACATTTTGTTGCTGCCCAAATAAATAACCGAGCAGAAGCCAATAATAAACATCAAAGTTCCCATTGAGCCAAAAAGGTGCATCGGACGTTTGCCAAATTTGCCTACAAATGTAATAGAAAGTAAGTCTAAAACGCCAAAAACGAAACGTTCTAAGCCAAATTTTGTAACGCCATATTTGCGTGCTTGATGCTGAACAACTTTTTCGCCAATACGAGAAAAACCTGCCCATTTTGCAATTACAGGAATATAACGGTGCATTTCACCATATACTTCTATATTTTTTACGACTTCTTTTTTATAAGATTTCAAGCCACAATTAAAGTCATGCAAATTATGTATTCCACTCAGGCGACGGGTTGCCCAATTGTAAATTTTTGTAGGAATAGTCTTGGAAAGTGGATCAAAACGTTTTTGTTTCCAGCCGCTTACCAAATGATAGTTTTCCTCTACAATCATACGATAGAGTTCAGGAATTTCATCAGGACTATCTTGTAAATCAGCGTCCATTGTAATCACAACATCGCCTTGCGCTGCTTGAAAAGCAACGTGCAAACCAGCCGATTTTCCATAATTTCTACGAAATTTTATCGCTCTGATATGGCTATTTTTTGCAGAAAGTTGCTGAATAACTTTCCACGAGTTGTCTGTACTACCATCATCTACTAAGATTACTTCGTAGCTAAATTTGTGCGTATCCATCACTCGCTCTATCCATGTGAGGAGTTCTGGCAACGATTCGTCTTCGTTGAATAAAGGAATAACGACTGAAATATTCATAAAAAGTATTGTTAAACTACTCGATAATCTAACTTCTAACGTAGGCGTATAGAAATAATCGGTAATTTTTTGTCGTTGTAAAATAACATAAGTAACTGACTGCAAGGAAGTTACGTTGTTATTTTACAACGACTTCCCTTTAAAAAAATTATGATTATTTTAGCCCAACTACTTATTGTTCTATTTTAAATAATTTTTTTTGATATACTGTGTACTAACATCTATTCGGTCACGTAAATAATTGAAATAGCCTTTTCGCTCTTGCTCATTTGCGATAGTCATATTGGTAGAATACCTGCGTAGTTTATCGAACCATGCGTCAGCGTGATTGCAAACACTATCCGCCGTGGAGCGCATATAATTGGGATTATCAAAAACATGATAAACCACACGCTGCGTATCTGTTTTTACTAAAACGGTAACGCTTGTTATAAATAATTCGTTGCGATGAAACTTAAACGAAGCCGATTCTTCAGTTGGTTTTGTTCCAAAAATGAATTTTTTACCCAATTCTGCCATTTGCTCGTTGTGGTTTATTAGATTTATCAAATCCTCAATAAGTACCAAAGCATCGTTTGGATTTTCAAAAAAACCGCTTGAAAGTCCAAATTTTATACGGCTCATAGTATTGTCAATCATCTCTGGTGTCCAATATTCTTCGCTCGGAATGTTGGCATATTTACCTGCAATACTTTGACAAAGTTTCAAGGCTTGTCCCTCTGCCAGTCGTAAACTAAATTTTTGGCTCTGAATAGTTGGAATCCTCCAAACCGTATAGCCCCAAAAAAATAATTTGAACAATGCCAGTCTTGGGAATTGGAAATTATGAAACATCGGAATATCATTGGTCGCAAAAAATATATACGGATTATTTAAGCGTTCCAAAAGGCTGAGATCTTGGTCAAGCGGCAAAAGATATTCAACCAAATTATTTACTGGGCGAGAAAGGTACGAAAAATCAAATAAAACTTGCTCTCTGTTCGTAGCGATTAAATCAGCCAACATTATACCAAAATAAGCTGCAATTTGCGATGCCTCATCAAGCGAAAGTTGGATTTTTCCATTCAATCGGCGATAAGCTCCATCTTTGGAAACCATTAGCAAAGACATTATTTCTTGTGCCAAATTTACTTCATCGCCTACTTTTCGGCGTATGGCTTCAAAAAGATTTTCCTGTGTAGAACTGTTTGAATTAATCATAAATATTTTTTGGAGTTTGTATTGAAAATAATTAAAAAGATAAAAATAAGAATTATCGTATTAAAAAAAACAAGTAATTAAATAATATTTTTTACAACTAATTGGTTATCAAATATTTATATTTTTAATTATTCATTTCAATTGCGTTTATTTACCAATTCTCGTCATCAAATGACCAAGGTTTACCGTCATCTTCTTTTTTATTTTCGCCGTCGTCATCTTTTTTCTTCTTTTTCTTTTTAGGTTTTTTATCTTCTATTTTTCCGTTTTCATCAAACATATCTGGCGTTTGATTAGGGTCTAAACGAATAATTTTGATAGAAATTTCTTTAAACGATTGCGAAATAGCGTCTTGTATTTTTCCCATCACTTCGTCAGGATTGCCTTCAAAATTGGCATTTTCAAAAATATCATTAAGCGTTTCAATCGCATTATCTATGAAGCCTATTCTTTTTTTAAGGGTTTCTACATCTTCATCAGGGTAATAACCGCCATCATCTCGAATAGAAAAATTTTTAAAATATTTATCTTTTAAATAAACCAATAACTTGACTGTTTTAATATGTGCCTCTACTCCTGCAAATTGTGTTTTTGTGAACGACCAAGGCATTTTCAAATGTCCTTGTATTTCTGGAAAAAGCATTATCAAAACGGATTTTAAAATCCCTTCTTTATCAAATAACAGGCTGATGTCCTCCGCCTCTTCGTGCGGACGAAATGTGATACCTCTCAAACCTATATCTGGTTTTTTGAGTTCGTCGTCAGCTTCATCGCTCAAAAAAGCATCTAAAATATGCTCTTTTTTTGCCAAAGGACGAAAAGCCTCTTTCTCAAATACCTCGAAAGACCAATTATTTATCTTGCAAATATCTTCTACTTCTGCAACCATTGCAGGTAGCATATCCATAGATTTTATTTTGCCTTTGTAGTGTAAACTTACGCCCATATTGTTTTTATTTACAAAATGAAAGAACTATTTTAGGGTTTTGGAGAAAGCTGTACTTTATCCTATTCTGATGCAATT
>JANMGN010000544.1:0-2559 GCA_031374645.1 Chitinophagales bacterium
TGAAAACGAAGACCGAAAAAGCAAATTGTAGTAGTAAAAAATATGCTTTTGGGGCTTCCAGAAACATCTCGACTTTTACGCTCGAACATTCGCCTACTATTTCGAGAACTATAACCGATTTTACTCGCCTTGTGCCACAATCGAAAGGGTTTTCTTTTGCTGGCGTGGATAGCCGTTTGAACAATTTTCAGGTAGATGGCGCACGGTTCAACAACAGTTTTGGCTTACAAGAAATCACTGGTTTGCAGACCAATACTTCGCCAATTTCATTAGATGCGATAGCACAAATCAACATCAATTCTACCCCTTTTGATGTTCGTCAGGGTGGTTTTGCTGGCGCAAATATCAATGCGATTACACGTAGCGGCTCGAACCATTTTGAAGGCTCTGTTTTTATGAATTACAAAACGCATAGATTAATGGGCAGCTCGGTTGGGCAAACTGACGAAAATGGAAAAACACAAGAAACCCCTATCGAAAACGCTGATTTTCAAGGAAAACAAATAGGTTTTAGGCTCGGAGGACCACTGATAAAAAATAAATTGTTCTTTTTTATCAACGGAGAAACAGAAATTTTTAACGAAATAAGCAGCCGTTTTTCAGCCGACAAAGACAATAACACAGCAAATAATGACGAAAAAACAAGTCGTGTAACGGTTGATGAAGCAGAAAAAATACGTAATTTTTTGAAAAAAGAATTTAATTACGATACAGGCGATTATCAAAATTATAAGTTTGCAACGAACTCCAAAAAAGGTTTGGCTCGCCTGGATTGGAACGTAAATAAAAAAATAAAAGCACTTTTTCGCATCAATTATTTGCAATCAAAAAGAGAACTTCCTATCTCAAATTCGGGCGCAATTGGCGCAAGAATTGGTCAAAACTCACTTACTTTTCAAAACTCAAATTATGCTATAAACAACGATATGCTCTCTTTTGTAACAGAAATAAACAGCAATTTTGGTAAAAAATCCAACAATAAATTGAGTTTTTCTTACACCAAAAATAGAGATTACCGCAGCTCAAATTCTACGCCTTTTCCGACGGTAGATATTTTGAAAAATGGTCAAAATTACCTTACTTTTGGCTACGAACCTTTTTCTCCAAATAATTTTTTGAACAGCGAAACCTTCCAGTTGAGTGAAAATTTTACACTTTCGCTTGGAAAACACCTTTTTACAGCTGGTTTTGATGCACAAAGATATACTTTTGTCAATTCGTTCACGCCAAATTATTATGGTCAATATATTTTCAATTCTTTTGACGAGTTTGAAAAATCAGTCGCCAAAAATCCAACGGCAAGTGCCTTTTTGTATTCTGCCTCTTACTCGCTTTTGCCCGAAAAAAAACCTTGGTCGGCTACTACGATTGTCAGCGAAACAAGTGCTTATTTGCAAGATGAATGGAAAATGGGACGCAACTTTCGCCTAACGGCTGGCGTACGAGTAGATGTGCCTTTGTTCTTTGAAACAAAGCCAATTATCAATCCTAAATCAGAAAATTTTACGCTTTTTGATGAAAAACAGAGCGAAATCCACCTCAGCACTGGCTTTTTACCCGATGTAAAAATAAAAGATTACAATGTTGCCGCAGCACTGCCAAATAGTAATCCGAATATTGCGCCACGCTTGGGTTTCGTTTGGGATTTGAACAAAAATCGTACACAAATCAATGGCGGAGCAGGTTATTTTTCGGGTCAAATTCCCTACATTTGGCTTTCCAATAACATTACAAATAATGGTATGACGAACGACGCGGTTAATTTTTTAAATTATAAAACACCATTTAGTACAAAAGTTGGCGCAGATAATCCGAATATCCCAACGACTATTTCTTCTCCAGCCACTTTTTACGATTTGGCTGGTGTAGATGCTGATTTTCGATTTCCACAAACGCTCCGTGGCAACCTAAGTTTTGAACAAAAATTGCCTCAAAATTTTGTTTTGAGCATAGAAGCCATGTACCAAAAAACACTGAATGATATTTTATACGTTAATGCAAATGCGACGAAAGCATTAGACAGTTTTTCGCAAGGTGCTGACAAGCGGGCGAAATTTCAAGGCACAGGAAAGCTAAAATACAACCCGACACTCGGTAGTGCAATTATTTTGAAAAACTCTGGAAAAAGTGAGGCGCAGTATTTTACTGTCACTTTATCAAGACAAAATACGAAAAAATGGTCTGGTTTTGTGGCATATAACTACGGAAAAGCCTTGGATTTGATGCACGGAACAGCTATCGGGAGCAATGCTTGGCAAGAAGCACTTTCTGTAAATGGCAATAATTCTGTTACGGATTTGGGATACAGTCGCAATGATCAGCGACACCGCTTGTTGTGCAGCACTAAACTGAACTCCTCCTCCTTTTTCTAAAATATCTACAAAATTTAATTGCTCATTTTTAGCAGGAATATACATTAAATCATTGCCCGAAAGTCCATCAAAATTCGCATCACCTCGTATGGCATAAGAGTAATTTCCTTGATTTTTAGCTTCTCCAAAAAGCGTAAAATAGGTCGTATGTTTTCGTTTCCATTTGTATTTAAAAGTAAGCGAACCC
>JANMGN010000622.1:0-2633 GCA_031374645.1 Chitinophagales bacterium
TTGTTTTCGATTTTACAGTCAAAAAAAATCATAGGGTACAGTAGGAAAAAGTAGTAAAAACGTCAAAAAATTATACAAAAAAAACCTCCGAGCGATTTCTCACTCGAAGGTTTTTATCTTTTAAATCTCTGATTAACAGAAGATTATCCTTCTAACTTAAAGCTAACTGGAAGTGTGAAATAAGAACGAACATTACGTCCACCTTGTTTTCCTGCTTTCCATCCTGGCATTGATTTCACAACACGGATAGCTTCTTTGTCCAAAAGTTCGTGAATACTCTTCAAAACAGTAATACCATTTACACTACCATCTTTTTCAACGACGAACTTCAAAACAACTCTACCTTGAATTCCGTTTTCACGAGCAATAGCAGGGTATTTGATGTTGTCACGAAGAAATTTCATCAACTCAGTAGTACCGCCTGGAAATTCAGCTTGTTGCTCTACCACTTGATACACTTCGGTATCTTCTTTTGGAGCTTCTACTGGTGGAGCTTCTTTTGGAACTTCAACAGTAGTAGGAACTTCTACTTTACCTGTACCTTCTTCTGTTTTGTTTGCAGCTTGAGTTGGTCCTGGAGGAGGAACTGGAGGTTCTTCTTTCTGAACTTGCTCATCTGGCTTAACCACTGGTGGTACGTACTTTACCGTTGCTTGTGGCGGTGGTGGTACTTCCTTCGGTGGTGGCGGTGGTGGCGGTGGTGGTGGCGCATCTTCTATTTTAATATCGTCCAAATTAACCTCTACCTTATTCATTGCTGCTTTAGGTGGATTAATACTGCTCATGATTTTGCTGTAAAGCAAAGGAGCTGACATAAAAAACAATACAGCCAAGGCACCAACTATCAACGCTTTTCTGACGTTTTTTTGATAATTTCTGCGAAGAAAATAAGCACCATACTGCTTATTTCTTCCTTCAAAAATAATATCAAGAAGGTCTGTGTTTAATACTTTTTGCGGTTCCATAATTGCAAATATTTTAAAAATTATTGTTCATTATCTAAATTAGAGTTTGCACCTGCTCCTACCTGACGACCTTTATACAATATAATGGAGTCTTCTGGTTTGAATTCTACTAAGGCATAACTCTTAACTTTTTTGATGGAAATTTCATCCATGATGTCCACCATATTTTTGTACTTAGACTTTTTCATTGGTTTTACCAATACAATCATAGCGGTATCTGAACCCCATTTCTGCTGTACTTTCGCACCTACTAAACTAAATACTTTGCGTACCTCTTCTGATTTAGAAAAATCAATACTATCTACTTTTGGGTCTTTCACACCTCTGAAATAATATAACTTATCGTTTTCACCAAGAACTATTTGTAATACTTTAGATTCTTTGATTGGTGGCGGTGTTACTGTCTTATCTTCCTTTGCAGGGATTACTAAATCCATTGCAGAAGGCTTTGAAAAGGTAGTTACGAGAACGAAAAATGTGATTAACAAAAATCCAAGGTCACACATCGGCGTCATATCGATACGAGTGGACATTTTTTTGGACCGTTTTTTCCCACCTTTCCCACCGGAGTCTTGTGCTATTTCTGCCATTTTATTTTTGCATTTTAATAGTTAAAAAATAGAATTTTAGTGTCCTCCCGTTGTAGCAGGTGCTTTAGAAGCTGTTTCGCCACCTTTCAAACCTGTAATCAAATCGAACTTACTGATAGTTTTTTCTTTGAATGTCGCTAAAATCTTTTCGATTTTAGGATACTCTGTAACGCCATCACCTTTGAGTGCCAATCTAATCCACTCATGTTTTAACATTTGCTCTGGTCCGAACTCTTTACCTTCATTTTTCTTCGGGTAATTATCCACTGTAAATTCCAAATGTGCTTCACGAGCGCAGAATAGCCACTCTCCGAGTTCATTCTTACGAATTGGGCTTTTGAGTGAATCTAATGGAATACCAGGAGATTTTCCGTCGTTTGCTACTTCACCTCTTAACATTGCAGGCAACTGAGAATAAGGAAGACCAAAACTTTCAACTGACTTAAACTTATCTACATCTGCTTGATCAAACTTAACACTTGGGTTACGAGCCATCATCTTTTTGAGCGTACGCTCTCTGATGTCTGGATTGTCTGTTCCCCAAAATACACGTCCTTCTTTATCTACTTGTACAATCATGATTTCGTTGTCCTTGATTTTTCTTTCGGAAACCGAAGCAGGAACATCAATCTGTACAGGGTCTTGCGGACGGAACTTAGACGTTAAGATGAAAAAGGTCAGCAGTAAGAAAGCAACGTCGCACATCGCTGTCATATCGACAAATGTGCTTGATCTTTTCATTTTAACCTTAGGCATAGCTTAGTTATTTTAGTTAAAAAAGTTTTTGTTTATTTTGCAAAATAATCAACGCTTACATACATAAGATGCAAGCGTTGATAAAAATGCATAAAGCCAACTAAACTTTTTTATATTTTTTTTTAAATATTTTTTTAACTTCTTTCTAAAACACTGATAATCAGTATTTTAATAAAAAAAATAAATATACTAAAATATATTTATTTTTTCAAACTACTTATTGCGAGCTGCAAAAGTATTTGCAATAGAGAAACCTGCCTCATCGATTGCGTACGTCATACCATCAATACGAGTAGTAAAGTAGTTGTACATAATCATCGCA
>JANMGN010000696.1:0-1973 GCA_031374645.1 Chitinophagales bacterium
ATTGAGCCGTGTAGCGGCACATTTAGCAAAATTTTCTGCCGCAGGCGCAACACAGAAAATTTTGCTAAAAGAGCCGCTTGGCAATAGAATTGGAACTTTTTGTTTAATCAAAGCGTTGTAAGTAAAAAAATATTTTATATACAATTAAAAATTAAAATTAAATTATGCTTGACTTAAACCAATTAACAATTGGCGACCGCTTGATTAGAACAAAAGGCGGTATTTTATCAAAACATCACGTTTTGTACATGGGCTTTTGGGAAAACCAACATTTAATTGCTGAAAATCAAAATGGCTACGGAGTGAGATATATTACGTTAGACCAATTCCTAAGCGAAGGAGAATTAGAAAGAGTTGAATATAATAATTTTTCAGAAGCAGGACAGCTTGAAGTAATCAATAGAGTTAATTCAAAGATTGGTACAAGCTATTTTTTACTTACTTATAATTGTGAGCATTTTGTAAATGAAGTACTAACGGGTATCGTTGAAAGTAAGCAAATTATTAAAGGAATTGCAATAGTTGCAGTCGGTTTTGCGCTTTGCTATCTTGCTTTTGGTGGCAATAAGAAGTAACTTTTTGCAATAGAGGCAACATATAAAAATTTAATTTGTTTTGGTCGGCTTCGCCGACCAAAACAAAAAAGCGGCTTCGCCGCTTTTTTTTATTTTAACAAAATTGATAAAAACCTTACAAGTAATTGATTATATATTACTTTTGCGAAAATATATTACTCTATGCCGTTATTTCAACAATCAGTACAAAAGAAATTTGTTGCCGAACTTGACAAAGTGAAAGTAGAAAATGCTTATCAAAAACTGATAGCACATTTTCATAATCCAACTATTCAAGAAAATATCCGAAACGCAAAAGAAGAAGAATACCAAGAAGGTTTTGTTCGTGATTTATTCGTTAATATTTTGGGTTATGTGCTGAAACCACAGCCCGATTTTAATTTTGTTCTTGAAAAGAAGAATGAAAAAGACAACAAAAAAGCGGATGGAGCAATAATAAAAGATAATAAACCTGTTGCAGTCGTAGAATTAAAATCTATCAAGACCGTAGATTTACAATCTATTGAAATACAAGCGTTTGGCTATAAAAACAATCAATCTGATTGTGTTTATATCATTACTTCTAACTTTCAAAAGATACGTTTTTATATCGAGAACGCTATCGAATTTGAAGAATTTGATTTGTTTGATTTGAGCAAAGAACGTTTTACGTTGTTGTATCTTTGCTTACAAGCGGACAGCGTTTTGTCTGATTTGCCGTTGCGTGTCAAAAAGTTGTCATTAGAGAAAGAAGAAAGCATTACCAACAAATTGTATGCTGATTATTCTCTTTTCAAAAAGGTACTTTATGATGATTTGGCAAAACATAACAAAGAAATTGACCGTTTTGTACTTTTTAAGAAAACACAAAAATTGCTAGACCGTTTTTTGTTTATTTTCTTTGCCGAAGATAAAGGATTGTTACCGCCTAATTCGGTGGCTGAAATCTTAAATCAATGGGATAAACTTAATGACATGGACGCTTCGCAACCGCTTTACAATCGTTTCAAATTGTACTTTGGTTACTTGAATAACGGTCATAAAGGCAAATTTTTTGATATTTTTGCTTATAATGGAGGTCTTTTTGCGCCCGATGCGTTGTTAGATACTTTGACTATTACAGACAATATTTTGTATAATCATTGTCGTGTTTTGGCGCATTACGATTATGACACTGATGTAGATACCAATATTTTAGGGCATATTTTTGAACATAGCCTTAACGAAATTGATGAAGTTGCAGCGAAAAGCGGTGGCGAAAAATTAGATAAAAACAAGACAAAACGCAAGAAAGACGGCATTTTTTACACTCCGCCCTATATTACTAAAAACATGGTTGATAGTACGATTGGCGAACTTTGTAAAAACAAGAAAATTGAGTTAGGCATTGATAATGAAGCACTTATAAAAGCTGACACT
>JANMGN010000704.1:0-1646 GCA_031374645.1 Chitinophagales bacterium
ACTGATTACCTTTGGTGTTATAGCGTACCTGTCTTCTTCACAAGTTTCTTTCCTGATAACGGTAAAATTAATAGGAATGGGCTTGCCACTCGCAATAAAAGCTGTATTTTGCAAATGAGAAAAGTATTCATTGGCAGCTTGTAATTGTTCCTCTGTAAAAGTAGGCGTTGCTGTTCCACAAAGTGCTGCTGAATGCTCCTGAGCATACGAGCATAAGGGGCATAGAAATAGGGCAGTCATTACGACCGCAAGCGTGATTTTTTTCATAATATTTATTAAAAGTTAGTTAAAATTTAATCCATTTTGAAGTAGCCATTACCCTGCTCCATTTATCAATAAAGGAAATGAGATAAACCCCATCTACCCAATTTTTCGTATTTATTTTATTATTTCGCTCCAATTTTTCAGTATAAATACAGTAACCTCTACTGTCAAATATTTTTACTGTTTGATTGTCTTCGGTATAATCATCAAAGGAAATATTTATATCATTTTCTCCTGGATTTGGAAAAATACTAAAACTTCCCACCTCTATATTTTTAACACTATTCACAATACACATTGCTTGACATTCTCCATTATTGTAAGATAATTTACTGTAAAAATGAAAGTGATTACCAGGAAATTTATCTTCAATCGTTTGAATTTGAAAAATAGTATTTTTATCAAAAACAGTAGTTAAATAATTATAGGCTACATCTTTTTTCTCATACTCTTTTTTCCATAATATGCTATCATTTGTAGTTGATAATCTGAGTAGTCCAGTTGCAGCTTTTGAAAAACCTCCATTATGCACATATTGTAAATAAGTTACAGTCAAATCTTTATTGTTCCTAACTTTTACATCTGTACAATAATTATTTTCGTATTTGTTTAATGTATCAGGAGGAAAAGTATATCTTTTTAAGAGATGCAAACTATCATCAAAAATTTTAATAACTGCATCATCTTGGGCTATTTTGCTAATCGAAAAAGAATAACCCCAAATTATCCATTTACCATCATCGTAAATGCCTCTATAATAATTTTCTTGATAGGCTGTCGTATTGGTTTTCGATACTATACTCGAAAGCAATTTGCCCTCTTTGTCATATCTAAGTAAGAAAATATCATCTTTCAAATTCCCTCCTGATCTTCTTGTGATTACTTCAATATCACAATTTGTTAATATTCTCATACCAATCGGAGTATAATTAAAAGGTTGGGTTTTTGAAAGCCACAAAAAATTGCCTTGCAAGTCCAATTTTATAATAAGTCCTTCACCATAGGTTTCATACACGGCATTGTATGCACCTACAATGTAGCCGTCGGCTACTTTTTCAAATGTAGTAGGAAAGGCATTCAAAGGGTAAGGAAAAGAAAAAACTATTGGCTTACTTTCAAATACTATTTTACCCGATAAATCAAATTTGAGTATGATAGGATACCTCAATGTATCATTAACATATTTATCAGTACAAAATAATATATTGTCATCGCTTTCGATACTTGCAAAACCTATATCTATACCTTTCATGGGTAAAAGAACTTCTTTATAGTTAGTTCCACAAGTATCAAAGAGGTGCATTGTTACCTCACTTTTGACACTTGAATAATTTGTGGAAGTAAAATAAATAATTTTATCCTTATACCTCATTGGAAATGAT
>JANMGN010000719.1:0-2274 GCA_031374645.1 Chitinophagales bacterium
AAGGATTAAAAGAATTTATCCCTACGAAGTCAAAAATTGAGTACATCAACCAACTTTTGAAAGTTGGTTTTGATACCATCGACTTCGGAAGTTTTGTTTCCCCAAAAGCAATTCCACAGCTGCGTGATACTACTGAAGTATTGGCAAACGTTGATTTATCCGCTACAAATTCCAAATTATTGGCAATTGTAGCGAATGAGCGAGGCGCAACCGAAGCGGCACAATTTCCAGAAATTGCCTATTTGGGTTATCCATTTTCGATTTCAGAAACTTTTCAACTGAGAAATACCAATGCAACAATTTTAGAATCGCTCGAAAGGGTAAAAGAAATTCAAGAAATTTGTTTGCATAAAAATAAAAAATTAGTCATATACATATCCATGGGTTTTGGAAATCCTTACGGCGACCCTTGGAATGTCGAAATTGTGCAACGTTGGGTGGACGAAATGGTTAATCTTGATGTAGAGATTTTATCGTTGTCAGATACGATTGGTGTTTCTAATCCGAGTAATATCAGCTACCTTTTTTCGAGTTTAATTCCTAAATATCCGAACATAGAAATTGGTGCGCATCTACATACCGAACCAAGCAATTGGCGTGAAAAAGTTCATGCCGCCGCTACGAATGGCTGCATCAGATTTGATGCTGCGATGCGTGGTTACGGTGGTTGTCCGATGGCAAAAGACGACCTAACTGGAAATATGGCTACGGAAAATTTAGTATCTTATTTTTTTGATACCAAAGAAGACTTAAACCTTGACTATCAGCACTTTATACAAGGAATGAGTATGGCGTTGGAAATCTTTCCGCACTAATTCCTTTATTTTTAAAAAACAAAATCAAAATAATATGCAATATATTTTAGCTTTAGACCAAGGCACTACGAGTTGTCGTGCTATTTTATTTGATAAAAAAACCAATATAATAGCCGTTGAGCAACAAGAGTTTACGCAAATTTTTCCTCAACCAGGTTGGGTAGAACACAACGCTAATGAGATATGGGAAACGCAATTGCTCGTGGCTCAAAATGTATTGAAAAATAACAATATCAAAGCGGAGCAAATTGTTTCTATCGGCATAACAAATCAACGAGAAACTACGCTGGTTTGGGATAGAAAAACAGGCGAACCTATCCATAACGCCATCGTTTGGCAAGACCGACGTACCGCAGCTATTTGCGATGATTTAAAAGCACAAAAATTAGAAAAATACGTTCGTACCAATACTGGTTTGGTCATAGATGCTTACTTTTCAGGTACGAAAATCAAGTGGATTTTGGATAATGTAGAAGGCGCAAAGGAAAAAGCAAAACGTGGAGAACTTGCTTTTGGCACTATGGATACTTGGCTAATCTGGAAATTAACCAACGGAAAATCTCACGTCACAGACTACTCAAACGCTTCTCGTACTTTAATTTACAATATAAAAAAGCTAAATTGGGATAAAAAAATGCTTGATGTTTTGGGTATTCCTCTAAATATGTTGCCCGAAGTGAAAGCATCGAGTGGAATTTTTGGGGCTGCTGCTGATGAGTATTTTGGGGCACACATTCCTATCGCAGGCGTTGCTGGCGACCAACAAGCGGCACTTTTTGGTCAGGCTTGTTTGAGCGAAGGCATGGCAAAAAACACGTACGGAACAGGCTGTTTTATGCTGATGAACACGGGCGAAAAATTAGTTTATTCTAAAAATGGATTGCTCACTACGATTGCTTGGGGCTTAGATGGAAAAGTAGAATACGCTCTCGAAGGATCAGTTTTCATAGCTGGCGCAGCTGTTCAGTGGCTTCGTGATGGTTTAAAAATGATTACAAACGCTTCATCTTCAATGGATTATGCAGAAAATGTAGATATAGGTTAAGTAGTCAGAAGCAAATTAACTGATTATTTCGCAATCTAATAGTGAGTTTTAAAGTATTAACCTAGGTCTAACTCATCAAAATGCAGATTAAATTCATCATCATGGGCGAGCCATCAGCCAATAGATTCAGAAAACATAAGTAATATAAGTTGATGTATGCAAGGAGGCATTTGATTAAGATGAAGACTAGTCGAACTAAGCATCTATTCAAGGCAAAGTCTTAAACCATTGTTAGGATTTCGATATTTAGAATCCCGATTGTAGTTATGATGAAATGTCTATTGAAGAAGGAGATTATCGCCGGGTAGTTGATACCATGAGCTATAGAGTGATTAAATTACGCCAAGAGAAGGCAATAAGAAATATAAATCGTCTCAAAAGCTATTTATAGACCTTAATGTTGCATCTTTCAGG
>JANMGN010000776.1:0-1774 GCA_031374645.1 Chitinophagales bacterium
GCGAAAGATGCAGTTGCAAACATAGTTGCGAACACGAGCATGATGTAATTCTTTTTCATGTAAGTAGTTTTTTAAATTTTTAAATTTTAGTTAATAATCAAATTGTAATTTTTAAACTTGCAAATTTGTAAAAAATTTTGCGGCTCAAAAATACAACTATTTTATATATATACTAATACGTACATACATATTTATACGAATAACGTATTTTTTTTGTCAAACGTTGTTGTTGGATTGTAAAAATAAGGTAATAAAACGAGTTTAAGATTTATTTACTTTTCAAAAGTTGTCAAATTTTGTTGTTATAATAGTCTGATTTTCAACATGAAATTCTAAGCTATTATTCGTGCAAATCAAGAAATAACAAGTAACTTTGCAAAAAATTAGAAAGATGAAAAAACGTAGTGTATTAAGTAGTATTTTCAATATAAAATGTCCAAGTTGTCGAGAAGGCGATATGTTTGGCGGCACGGCATATAATATGAAGTTAAAATCGTTTGACATGCACAAATATTGCCCCAGTTGTAGAGTAGATTTAGAACCAGAGCCAGGTTTTTATTTTGGTGCTATGTTTATTTCTTATGGCATTACGGGCTGGTTTTCTATCTTTTTTGTTATATTTTTCCATTGGTATTTGCATTTGGGACTTTATACTTCTTTTGCGATTTTAATAACGTTTTTGACCATTAATTTCATTTGGATTTACCGTGTTTCTCGTTGTATTTGGGCGCATATTGCTATAAAATACAACACGCACAAAATATTATCCAATTAGTTTTTTATCAAAAGTATTTTATGACGGATTTAGAAAAAGCAAATTATATTGTAAAAGAGCTGATGTTTGCCAACGAAACTTTTATCAAGTGGCTTGGTATTGAAATAGTCGAAGTTGGAGTTGGTTTTGCCAAAATAAAAATGACCGTCACGAACGAAATGACAAACGGACATGGTACAGCGCACGGTGGCATAAGTTATTCGCTTGCGGATAGTTGTTTTGCGTATTGTTCTAATTCTTTGGGTAAAAAAGCGATGTCTATCGAAACTTCTATTTCGCATACTCGACCTGCTTTTGTAGGCGATATACTTTTTGCAACATCAAGTTTAGAAAATGTAAGCAAAAGTTTAGCTATTTTTAATGTAAAAGTTACCAATCAGGAAGACAAAGTCATAGCACTTTTTAAAGGAACGGTTTTTAGAAAAGAAGAAAATTGGTAAATTTGGCTTGTTTATGGAAAAAAAACTAACTTATATCAACGCTGTACCAACAGATTTGCCTCAAATAGTGGAGATTTACAATTCTACGGTAGCTTCTCGGGTTGTTACAGCAGATACAGAGCCTGTTAGTGTGGCAAGTCGTCAAAAATGGTTTGATGAACATAATGCTGAAGAGCGACCACTTCTGATGGTTTTTGATGAAAATGAGGTAGTCGGTTGGGTTAGTTTTCAATCTTTTTACGGTCGCCCTGCCTACAATGCGACTTGTGAAATTAGTATTTATTTAGACGAAAAACAACGTGGTAAAGGTTACGGAAAAATAATTTTGAACTATTGCCTTGAAAATGCTACTATATATGGTATAAAAACGTTGTTGGGTTACATTTTTGCGCACAATGAACCAAGTATAAAATTATTTCAACATTTTGGTTTTGAAGAATGGGCTTTTTTACCCAATATCGCTGTACTTGATGGCGAGGAAAAAAGTTTAAAAATATTGGGAAAAAGAATTGCTTAATCTTTACTTTTCTCGCCAGCAAATACTTTCAAATCCTGTTTT
>JANMGN010000798.1:0-18218 GCA_031374645.1 Chitinophagales bacterium
AATTTAATTTATTAAAATAATATGAGAGTTCTTATTCAACGTGTTTTGGAAGCATCTGTTACTATAGACGGTATTGTGAAATCTAAAATAAACCAAGGTTTATTGATTTTGGTAGGCATAGAAGATGCTGATAATCAAGAAGATATAAATTGGCTTTGTGCTAAAATAACCAATATGCGTATTTTTAGCGATGAGCAAGGTTTGATGAATTTGTCTGTCCTTGATGTAAAAGGAGAATTGCTTGTTGTAAGTCAATTTACACTTTTTGCAAATACAAAAAAAGGAAATCGTCCTTCGTATCTTCGCTCTGCAAAACCTGATTTTGCAATTCCTATGTACGAAAATTTTGTAAAAACGCTGGCTACGACAGCGCAAAAGGAAGTCCAAACAGGCGAATTTGGTGCAGATATGAAAGTGAGTTTAATCAATGACGGCCCTGTAACGATTTGGATAGATAGTAAGCAAAATTAACGGTCTATCATAATTGGGACACAGTTATTTGAGAATAATAGCATCTTGGAGAAGTGCTTTAAACTGAAAAGCCTATTTATTTTCTTCACTTTCTATCAAATAATTATAATCTTTAATCAAATGTACCAGACAAATTTATTTTCTTTTTGGAGTGGTAGAAAACTAGGCGGCTAAGCGGTCAGAACTAATAAATTTTTATTTTTTTTATTAATATAAATTATTGATAATCAGTTAATTGTAATTTTTTTAATCATAAATTATTCATTTTTAATTATTAATTATTTAAAATACGAACATTCTTTTATCACTTCTTGGTAATATTTTGTATCAGAAAGACCTTTAAAAGTAGCAGTATAAGTCAAATATTCTGAAGGTAGTTTTGAACGTTGCCCGTAAGCAGTTTGACGATAATCTTTGCTGGTGTAGTACATTTTTTGTTGGCATTTTGCTGCCCAAAAAGCACATTTTGTGATAAATTCACGGTCAGTATTAGGTGCTGTTTCGTAAGCATTTTTTAAGTATTTATAAGCCAAAGAAACATCAGTTTGTTCCCGATTCCCATAAGGATATACATAAACTTTATAAGTATCTGTATAATTACTTTCGGGCGTATGCCAAGCGGTGCTTGTTCGATAAAAATCCGTTGCGCCCCAAGAAGTCCCGTAATACGACATATTATAATAGGCTACGCCCAAACGAAAAAGGTATTTGTAGCCTTGCTCGATGTCCGCTTTTGACTGATATTCATAGTCTATCAATTTTTCAACGATTTCACGGCGATTCAAAAGTTTAGAGCTGTCTTTTGGTGGACAATTCACACAATCTGAAATCCGTAAACCAAAAGGATTGAATTTTTGCTTTTCCAAACGCTCATTTGATACTTTTTTAAATGCTTCGAGCGAGGCTTCTACTTGATGCTGACGAAGCAATACTACGCCTTTCATTTCCCAAAGCTCATCTTCTATATTTTCTCCTTTTTCGTTGGTACAAAAATGCCGTTCGAGTGCATTTTTTCCAGGTTTTTCACAAAGTAATAATAAATCATTTATGACATCCAATTGCGGATTGGGACGCATCGCTTCTAAGCGATGATGACAACGGTAAGCACAACCTTTTCGCCCATTTTTTTTATAAAAATTAGCCAATTTATCAAATAAAAAATCAGGTAAATCTTTGTATTTTTTATACAAAGGATTTTCTATGATAGCTGAAATTTTCGCTTCAGTTGTTTCGTTTAGCGCATCAAAGCTGTAAATTTGTGCAGCGATTTCTAAAATTTCGACTTGTTCGAGTAACGCTTTATTTTTTATTATGGCTTTTGTTTTATCAAAAACACGTTCGGCAGCATAAAAATCGCCACGCAAAAGCTCCAAATAACCGTCAGCAACACGCCAAAGTTCAGGTCGTGCAGTGCGTTTTTCTTTGATACATTTTAAAATAAATTGATGCAAACGAATGGCGTATTCACCAGCATATTCCCGAGGAAGACCCGCATATCGACGGTTGTGTTCCTTGTGGTCATTGAAAGGATAACCCAAAAGATCACGCTCCAGTTTACGAATTTCGCCCAACAAAAGATTTTCCAAATGCGGATTTTTAGGATTCAAATCATAAATCAGTTGCATTTCTTCTACTGCTTTTGAATCCAAATGACTGCCTCGCATGGCGTAAAGTGTTGCTTTTTCATCATCAGTCCTACAAAGCAAAAGACATTGTTGCCACTCGGCATCGGTTTGTATGCAAAAACCACGCATTGCGGCTTCTCGTTTGCTCAAACAATGCTCAAAAACAACTGAAAAAAGATACGAAGCCTCCACTCGTTGCCCCAGTTGTTTCAGAGCCCCAGCTTTCAAGGATAAAATCCAGTAATTGACAACACTTCTTACACGACTATCTATTTTAGGCATCAAAAAATTGTAGAGATTGACTGTAGTTTGGTAATTGCCGCCATAGTGTGCCAAACGCATAATTTGAAACGCATATCGCAAGCGTATAAAGGGAGATTTTGTAATTGAAAATAATTTTTTACCTTCTTCGATGCGCTCATTCATCACGACAACATCTCGAATTTTAGTGTTCCAAGCGTCACCGCCAATGACAAGTGGTTCACAATTTTTTGCAAAAATCAGATAATCAATTACTTCTGTACAGCGGTTGCTAAAAATTTGTTGCGCAAATTCATTTTCTGCCAGACCTGTTTCGAGTTCTAAATTACTGCTTTGCGTAGCGGCTCTGATACTTGCCAACTGCGATACAGATGTTTTGTAAATGATTTGCCGAATATCATCTATATGTGCATAATTACAAAATTTTTGTCGCCATTCTAGGAGATTTTCGTCATCACAATTGGATTTATAAATACTATCTCTTTGTTTATCAGCATTATACACATCATCAAAAGAAACAATATCTGTAAAAAAACGAGCCGATGAGGTTTTTTCTTCTATAATATCTCGATTAAAAAAAGAATACCCATGAAAAGAGTTATCTGTAAAACCGCAAGATTTTGTACTACGCATAGGCAGCACTAAAAAGATAGAAAACAGTAAAAAGAAGTGAAGTAGTTTTTTTTTCATTTGTAAATTACGTAAAAACTTGGACCAGACCTATTCTAAATCCTTTCCAAAGGAAAGGACTTATTGATTTGAAGTTCACAACAGCTTTTATTTTAGCTGTAAAAACCAGCGACAAGTTACGCTTTTTTAGAAAAATGAACCAAATACAAGAAAAAAAACTCCGATAATTTTCATTATCGGAGTTTTCAAATTTATTTGCCACTCAATATTTTTTGGTAACGAGGTATATCTTTCAAGAGTTTTATCGCTTCGTCTATTTCTTTATCGTTGCGAAGTCCCATTTGTATTTTACCTTTTTCGTAATAATAACGGCTCGAAATTTCCTTTTCTATCAAGTCTGTAATTTCTTTTTTATGGCTCAGTATTTCAGCTTTTTTTTCTGTAGTTAATTTGCTTTCAGCTGCCTTAAGATCAGCTGCAATAGCGTCAAAATACTTTTCTTTTTTTGCTTTTTCACGCAAATCATTAAGCAATTTGTCGCTTTCGGTTTCTCCGAAATAATTGCGAGTTTCCAAATATTTTACAAACTCCTCAAACTGCGTAAAATGAAAATCTTTTACGACCGATATAGTTTTATTTTTTAAAGAAAAATCTGTTACGTAATCGAAAATATAAAATTTTTCTACCAGACTTTTGACTACCATAGATTTTGTTTCACTATCAATATAAACGTCAGGTGTAACGCCGCCGCCATCTAAAACTTTGCGTCCATTTTTGGTTTTAAAAGCAGTACGCAACGAATCTGGAATATTGACAGGTTTTCCATCTTTGTACGTAACACCTTGAATACAACGTCCTGAAGGAATATAATACTTAGAAGTGGTCAATTTTACCTTGGAATTGTAACCAATATCTTTGATATTTTGTACCAAACCTTTACCGTACGAGCGTTGTCCCATAAGAACGCCACGGTCAAAATCTTGCAACGAACCCGATACAATCTCCGAAGCGGAAGCTGAACCTTTGTCTATCAGCACAACCAAAGGCATTTTTTCATCTGTTGGAGTGTTTGATGTTTTGAATGACCTATCCCAATCTTCCACTTTTCCACGTGTAGAAACGACAACTTCGCCTTTTGGTGTAAAAATATTAACCAAATTCACAGCTTCATTGAGCAAACCTCCTCCGTTGCCACGCAAATCTAAAATAATACCTTTCATCGCTGGATTTTTGGTCTTCAACTCTGCAAAAGCAGCTTGGATATTCGGACCTGCATCACGTGTAAAAGTAGTTAAAATAACATATCCTATTTCGTCGCTTACCATACCTGAGTAGGGAACATTTGGAACATCAACTTCGTCACGTTTGAGCTTTATTTTCAACTCTTTGCTCTCTCCTGGACGACGAACGCTAATTTCCATTTCAGTACCTGGCGCACCTTTCATGATGTCATAAAGCTCGTCAGCTTCCTTTCCTTTTGCAGATTGCCCATCTACACTTACTAAAATGTCAGCCGTTTTCAGACCTGCTTTGAAAGCTGGACAATTTTCGTAAATTTCCGTTATAACAGGATAATCATTAATTTTTTGTACAGTAGCACCAATACCATTGTATTTACCTTCGGTAATGTAACGAAAACCTTCTATTTCACTTTCTGAAATATAATTGGTATATGGGTCAAGATGATTCAGCATGGCATCTATGCCAATACGCATTGTTTTGGCTGGGTCGAGGTCATCAACGTAATAAGTATTTATTTCCTTATAAATATTTGCAAAAAGTTCTATGTTTTTTGCGATTTCAAAGTATTTTCCAGAATCGACCGTTTTTCCAGCTATACAAAGTAAGCTCAAAAATGCCACAGGAAGGAGGTAACGTTTTTTCATCTTTATCATTTTTTAAATACAAGATTAAAAGTAAATGCATATACTAAAAACGAGCCGTTACAGTAAAAATTGTAACGGCTCACTTTTTTTAATATTTTGCAAAACTTAACATGGTTTATTGTAATACTAATTCAATCAAATTAACAAATTACGCCAACCATAGTTTTGAAAAATCAAGTCAAATTTTATTAATTCTATTAAAACGAAGTTTTAATAGAATTAGAGGCTAAGCCTTTTGCGATATTTTATTGATTGTAAATATTTAATAGGTACAGTCGATTAGTAAGCTCTTGCAAAAATTACTCTCTTGTCGCTCGGATTTCCAGTTAGGATGCATTTGCCTTCTTCTGCTACAACGTCAAGAGGAATACAACGAATAGTCGCTTTGGTCAATTCTTTGATTTTGTCTTCTGTTTCGGCAGTTCCGTCCCAATGTGCTTTTATAAAACCACGATTTTGGTCGTCGTCTAAGATTTTTACAAATTCGTCCCAAGTGTCCACACTGTATGTTCTTGTTTCACGAAACGCTGCGGCTTTGTTGTAAATATTTGCTTGAATTTCTTCTAAAAGTGCTTGAATATGCTCTATAATACCTTCAAATGGACGTGATTCTTTCGTTTTTTCATCACGACGAGCCACTTCAATTGTCCCATTTTCATAATCTCTCATACCCATTGCCAGACGAACAGGAACACCACGCATTTCGTAATCTGCAAATTTGAAACCTGGACGTTTTGTATCATCATCATCAAATTTCGAGCTGATACCTAATTTTTTCAAAGCAGCCATCACAGGTTTTACCTTTTCATAAATTTTATCAATATCATCTTGTCCTTTGTGAATCGGTACGATTACGACGTGCAAAGGTGCAATTTTAGGAGGAATTACCAAACCACTATCATCGGAGTGTGCCATAATAAGCGCACCAATAAGACGGGTAGAAACACCCCAAGAAGTTGCCCAAACATAATCATTTACACCTTCTTTACTCAAAAATTTAACATCAAAAGCTTTTGCAAAATTTTGACCTAAAAAGTGTGACGTTCCTGCTTGCAAAGCCTGTCCATCTTGCATCATCGCCTCAATACAATAAGTATCTAATGCTCCTGCAAAACGCTCATTTGGCGATTTCTTCCCTCTAATTACAGGCAAAGCTAAAAATTCTTCTGCAAAAGTCGCATATACCTCCAACATTCTTTCCGTTTCTTCTACAGCTTCTTCGGCTGTTGCGTGTGCTGTATGCCCTTCTTGCCAAAGGAACTCGGCGGTACGCAAAAACAGACGTGTACGCATTTCCCAACGCATCACATTCGCCCACTGATTTATCAACAAAGGTAAATCACGGTAACTTTTAATCCAATCTTTATAAGTATGCCAAATGATAGTTTCGGAAGTTGGACGAATAATCAATTCTTCTTCTAATTTTGCATCAGGATCAACAATTACACCGCTACCATTCGGGTCATTTTTCAAGCGATAATGCGTTACAACAGCACATTCTTTTGCAAAACCTTCTACGTGATCGGCTTCTTTACTCAAAAAACTTTTGGGAATAAGCAAAGGAAAATACGCATTTACGTGACCCGTTTCTTTGAACATTCTATCCAATTGGTCACGCATATTTTCCCAAAGCGCATAGCCATAAGGTTTGATGACCATACAACCTCTTACAGCTGAATTTTCAGCCAAATCTGCTTTTTTTACAATATCTTGATACCATTGCGAATAATTTTCGCTCCTACTCGTTATTTCTTTTGACATATTTTTACTGATAAGAATTTCTAATATAGCTTTATACCTAAAAATGGCTAAAATGTTTCATTTTTTAGTACTGATTATTTAGAATATTGACTGGTAATAATCAAGGTATGCCATCTTACTATTTTTTGCAAAGGTACGATTTTTTATAAAACAACCCTGTTATTTTCGTTCTACTTTGACACTTTTAGATTAGAAGGAATTGTAAGCTCTATCACTATTGTATTTTTTAATTTCTGTTTTTTTTGTGGTAGTTGTACAATTTATGGCACTTATTCTTTTTGTAAAATAAAATTTTAATAATTTTTGAAAATATAATTTATCATTTGTTCGTTTTGTAAAGACCTAATAATCATTTTTTTATTTTGCTTAAAAATATAAAACAAACTTTTATATGTTAAATTTTGAAAAAATCTGCTATTTTTTTTTTTTGCAAAAACAATATTATACTTGTATTGATCCGTAATTAATTGAAAATAAAAATAATATTTATTCTAAACCAAAATTTTGTAATTATGATTCATACACAGCCACATGGAATTAAAATAGTTCTACTTATCTTTATTTTATTACAATTATCAAACAATACCAAGGGGCAAACTATTAATAAAGATAGTCTTTTTAATCATTTTTTTACACAAGGACATAAAAATTTCGCAAGTAATAATTGGGAATTGGCAAATTCATATTACAAAAAGGCTTTTTTGATAAATAAAGGCAACCATGTGAATAGCTTTTTTAATCATGGAATTTCTTATGCTAAAAGAGGAATAATAGATAGCGCTTATATTTTTTTAGAAAAAGCATATTTAACGGATTGGGAAATTTTTTATTACAAAACTCAAAGTAAAAAACTATGGGATGAAGAGCTGCTAAGAGAAGACAAATTTAAGTATTTAAAAGATAGCTGTAACAAAAAATATTCAAAGTTAGATACCAGCTTAATAAACGAAGTGATGCAAATTGAGTTTTTAGACCAGTTATATAGAGGTTTTTTGAGTGATTCGGTTAGAAATGAATTTGGTAGAGGAAGTGTACAAGACGAAATCATACTAACTAAAAGAAGAAACCAAGATTAAGAAAATTTACAACGAGTTGAGAAGATTATTGCTAAATACGGTTACCCTGGCGTTAGCTTAGTAGGAAAAAAGTATTCCAGAGCAGTTTTTTTAGTAATTCAGCACTCCAATATCCCAACAATGGTTAAGTATCTCCCATTATTAAAGGATTTAGCGCAGAAAGGAGAGCTTCCCATAAAGACTGTTGCTTTAATGGAAGACAGAGTATTGTTAGGAGAGGGTAAAAAACAAATCTATGGTTCGCAGATAATGACTGATTATAATGGAAAGACATTTGTACGTCCTATCGAAGATCCTGACAATGTAGATGCAAGAAGATTCGCCATAGGATTAAATCCGATGGCTGAATATGTAAAAACTTGGAAGATTACTTGGAATTTAGAAGAATTTAAAAGAGAAATGCAAATTAATGAAGAAAAAAATAAGATAATCAAAAGAGAGTAGCTATATAGTATGCTCCCAATAAATAGTCAGGAAACAAAAAAACCTGTTGTTTCTTTCCGAAAACAACAGGTTTTTTTGTTTTAAAACTCTACCTTCTTATTATTGCGCCTAATTTTTGTTCGTATTGCGTTGTAAGATTTTGCATAGTCGTTTCTATTGTTTTTTCCTCCAAACCATGTTCAGCATCTTCAAAAACAAAACTTACGGCATAAGATTTTTTGCCTTCGCCTAATTTTTGTTCGTCAGCAAAAACGTCAAAAAGATTTATTTCTTTTAAAAGTCCTTTTGCGGTTTTGTTAGCAATAGCTTGTACATCGCTAAACGTAATTTCTTGATTGATTACAAGCGCAAGGTCACGGCGAACGCTTTGAAATTTTGATAAACTTACAAATTCCACTTTGTGTTTTTTAGTTGCTGCAAAGATCGTGTCCCAATTGAAATCAGCATAAAAAACAGCTTGTTTGATGTCCATTTTTTTCAGCAAACTGCCTTTTATTTTTCCAAATTCTACCACGGTTTGTGGTCCACGATGAAAACGTAAAGCATAAGCAAAAATATCGTTTTGTACAACAGTCATTTGATAGCCACTAATACCTAAACGGTTCAAAACACTTTCTACCGTAGCTTTTAAAGTATAATAATCAGCATCTTTATTTTCTTTAACGAGCCAGCTCTCTTCTTGCCTTTTACCTGTCAAAAACAAGGATAAGTGATTGATTTCCTTATATTTATGATTTTCGTTATGGTATGTTTTACCAAACTCAAACAAACGCAAATCACTTTGCTGACGGTTTTGATTATTTACAATGACCTCTAAACCAGAAAACAACATCGAAGCTCGCATCATATCCAAATCAGCATTGAGAGAGTTCGCCAAAACGACTAATTTTTCATCTTCTATGGGTAATATTTCGTTGTAGTATTTTGATTTTGAAATACTCAAAGACATTGTTTCATTAAAACCCGTTGCTGCCAAATGTGCAGCTATTATACTACGAATTTGTAGTGGTTCAGGCTTTGCGGAAGGCTGTATTGCACTACGAATCTGTGTCGGAATTGGTACTTTATTAAAACCATAAACACGCAAAACCTCTTCGATTACATCTACTTCACGTAATACATCAGATTTATTAGTCGGTACTACTGCGATAAAAGATTTTCCTTGCGGATTAATCATTTCGATATGCAAAGCGTCTAAAATTTCTTTTATTTCTGCTTGCGAAATATCAATTCCTATCAAACGAGAGATATTTTGGTAAAAAACTTCTATTCTCTGAGGCGCAATAGGATTAGGGTAAATATCTGTAATTTCTGAACTAATCGTGCCGCCAGCCAGCTCTTGAATCAGTAATGCTGCACGTTTTAAAGCATAAACACAAAGGTTTGGGTCGCTGCCTTTTTCAAAAATTTTGGCTGCATCTGTCCTTAAATTATGTCGTGTAGAACTTTTACGGATAGATTTCGGAGAAAAATGAGCCGCTTCTAAAAATATGGTTGTCGTACTATTTTTCACACCAGAGGTTGCGCCACCAAAAACACCTCCAATACACATTGGGTTATTTTCGCCATCGCAAATCATCAAATCTTCTGCAAAAAGTTTGCGTTTTTGTTCATCTAAGGATAAAAACTCCGTGTCTTGCGGAAGATTTTTTACTATAATTTTCATACTTTTTATTTCATCAAAATCGAAAGCATGTAGTGGCTGACCAAGTTCATGCAACACAAAATTAGTAATATCAACAATATTATTAATACTACGAACGTCCACCGAAGCCAAGCGTTTTTTTAGCCATTCAGGAGATTCGCCTACTTTGATTCCAGAAATCGTCACGCCTGCATAACGAGGACAAGCGACTTCGTTTTCCACCGAAACATCAAGCGTAAAAGATTGATTATCAATTTTAAACGCATCTACATTTGGCATATTTATAACGCCATCGTGTCCGTGATTTATTTTCAAAGCTGCTGCCAAATCTTTTGCTACACCGAGCTGACAGGTTGCATCGCTACGGTTAGGCGTAAGCCCAATTTCGATGTGGTGGTCTTTTTCGATATTGAAATATTGGCTTGCAGGGATTCCAATTGCGGTTTCTGAAGGTAGAACTAAAATACCATCATGACTTGTTCCGATATTCATTTCATCTTCTGCACAAATCATTCCTTCCGACATTTCGCCATAGGTTTTTTTTGCCGTAATCTGAAAAAGAGGCGAGCTGTCTGCGTTGTACAATTGCGTACCGACAGTTGCTAAAATTATTTTTTGCCCAGCCTCAACATTTGCTGCTCCGCATACCACAGATTTTGGCGTTCCGTCGCCAATGTCCACCATACAAAGGCTAAGTTTTTTTTCTTTTACTTCAAAACGAGTACAGGTTAGCACATGACCCGTTACGAAACCTTTTAGTCCGCCAGGTACAGATTGTACTTCTTCTAAGCCTTCTACTTCCAAACCTAAATCGGTTAGTACATCAGCCACTTTCTCGGGCGCAAGGTCAATTTTGGTATATTCTTTTAACCAATTTAAAGATACTTTCATATTTTTTTATTTTGCAGCTGCAAAGATAGGATTTTGTAAAGAGAAAAAATGATATTTAGAAAATTGTTAAATGATATTTCTAATTTTTAACCGTTTTTTCCTAAATATTGTTTCACTAAATTCTCGTGGTGTAAGGCATGATACACTGAAAAATAAAGCATTTCACGAAATGTTCCTCTACCAACTAACGGATGTGGCAACATCAATTCTTCAAATTGTTCCTCGCTTTTATTTGTAATTCCTTTTGCCATAGTTTCTACCGACTTATTTAACCGCTGTATCAGCTTTGGATAATCCTCTATAGTAGGAATTTTTGGCGCATATTTTTCTAAACCAGGAGCTGTATTGACGGCTGCTTTTGCTTGGTATTTTGTTACAAATTCTTGGTAGGTTCTCGAAGGGCGATTTGCTTTTCCAAAATACCATTTTGCGACAAAAAAAGGTAATTTAAAAATCAAATTAACAGCATCGAGTGTGATACGAAGATGGTCGAGTTGTTGTAGTGCAGTCCATTTTCCTTCGGGAGCGTTGGTTAATTCTTCTTTTGTTAGCGTTTCTAAAGTACTCAAAAAAATCTTATGGTTGGTGTATAAAGTGTCAATAATTTCTTGTTTTTTCATTTTTTGCTTTGTTTTTGTTAAAATAAAATCGTTTAGTTTGTATTTATTTACAAATATATAGATATTTGACAAAAAAAATAAACAAATGTTTTTTTACAATAAAAATAAAATTTTTTATAAGTGTAAAATACTGATTTTTAGCATTTTACAATTTTGTACTTGTAGCCTTTTTGCTCAGTTCACTACACAAAAGCAAATGGAACGGGAGTTGGTTTATACGACTTCTGACACAACACGTTTGCGACTGATGATTAGTCTTGTGGACAGTATCGGTAACAATGCAATTTGGGAACCTTTGAATGAACGTGCCTATCTTTTGGCAAAAAAATTGTCTTCGAGCGATGACAAACGAACGCAATATCTGGCAAAAATTTTTTTAGCCGATGCTATTAACAACCGAGGTTTTGCACATAAATCTCGGGGCGAAATAAAAGAAACGTTGGCTGATTATTTTGAGTGTTTGAAAATTAGAGAGGAAATTGGTTATCAAAGCGGAATTGCTTCCTCTTTCAATAATTTATCACATATTTTTTCTGTACAAGGTGATACTGCACGAGCGTTAAATTATTTGCAAAAGAGTTTGGATATTCGTAAAACACTCAATGACCAACACGGCATCGCTCAATCGCTGAGTAATATGGGACAATTGTATTTGGGGCGAAAAAATATAAATGCTGCTCTTTTTTGCTTAGAGCAAAGTATTTCTATTTTTAATACACTCGAAGGAAAATCTGGTTTGGATAAGGCACTTACTAATATTGCGGATATACATTTTGTGCAGAAAGAGTATGGAATGGCAAGAAATAATTTTGAAGAAAGTCTTGTTTTACTAAAAAAAGCAGAAGACATAGAAAGTATAGCGCATACTGTACTCAAAATTGCAGGTATTGATTTTGTAGAAAACAAGCTCAAAGATAGTGAAAAAAGAGCTAAAGAGGCTCTGAAAATGGCTGTGGACAACCAATATACTAATGTGGAAAGTTTATGCTATGAGCTTTTGAGTAATATTTTTGACAAAAAAGGCAGTACCAAATTGGCTTTTGATTATTATAAAAAACATATTGATATTCAGACAAAATTGAAAAATGTAAATATTCAAAACCAATTGGCAAAATACCAGTTTGAATACGAAACGGCAAAAGAAGAAGCTATAAAACAAAGCGAAGCGGAACAAACTCAAAAAGATACCCAACAACAGCGCATTTTGTACATTCTTTTGATTTCTTTTTTGGCAATTTCGGTAGCTGTTTTATATTATATCAGTTATTTACGTGCAAAAGTAAATAAGAACTTAGAAGAAAAAAACAAGCAAGTAGAACTTGCTCGTATGCGAGCAGAAGAAAGTGAAAACTACAAATCCCAGTTTTTGAGCAATATGAGCCACGAAATTCGTACACCTATGAATGCTATCGTAGGTATGAGTACACTCTTGTTTGATACCAATTTGAATGAAAAACAAGCAGCTTACACGAGTGCAATTCTTAACTCTTCTGAAAATTTATCGCTTATTATAAATGACGTTTTAGATTTTAGCAAACTCGAACAAGACAAAATGTCTTTGGAATCAAGTCCTTTTTCTATACAAAAAACAATCTTAGATGTATATAATACGATGTGCTTCAAAGCAGAGGAAAAAGGCTTGAAATTTACTTATTTTATAGACAAAGAAGTTGCTAATTATTTAGTTGGCGATGGTTTTCGGCTTTATCAGGTGCTTATCAATTTGGTTAGTAATGCAATAAAATTTACCTCAAAAGGCAGTGTTTCAATCTTGGCAGAAGTGGTAAATTATCAGTTTGAAAACAACGTAAATACTAATCAAAGCATTAAATTTTCTGTACACGATACAGGTATAGGTATTCCCAAAGAAAAAATAAAAGATATTTTTAAGTCTTTTCAACAAGCCAACTCGGATACTTCTCGAAAATTTGGCGGTACGGGTCTTGGTTTGAGTATTTCACAACAGTTGGTTGCTTTGCGAGATAGTAAAATAGAAGTTGAAAGTGAAATAGGTGACGGTTCGGTTTTTTATTTTACAATTGATTACAAACTGAGTTCACGAGAGGCGTATCAGCAAGCGCAAGGCTTAGAAATTATAGAAGCTCCCATAAAGTTGAAGTCTTTCAATATTTTGTTAGCAGAAGATAACGAGTATAATAGAATTGTAGCAAGAGAATCATTGCAAAAAGTGTTGGTTAATGCAACGATTATAGAGGTTGAAAATGGCGAAAAAGTGCTTGATGCGCTTCACTCGTCGAATTTTGACATAATTTTGATGGACATTAGTATGCCTGAAATGGACGGCTACGAAACGACAAAAGCCATCAGAAACAGCTTTCCTTCGCCCAAATGTGATATTCCGATTGTCGCACTTACAGCTTTTACAAATAAAGAAGAAGAGGAAAAAATTTACGCTTCTGGCATGAATGGTCATGTATATAAACCATTTAAAACCAACGACTTAGTAAATATTATTGCTAAAAATACTACGACCATTGGGCTTGATAAAATACCAATTACAAGCAAACAAAAATCCAAAACAGAGCTGGTAAATTTATCTTTTTTGGAAGATTTTACGGAAAACGACCAAGAACAAATACAGTATTTTATACGAAAATTTGTAGATACTATCCCCGCTTCTATTCAACAATTGGATGAGGCGATTTCAAGTGGAGATTTTTACCAAATAAAGAAAAAAGCACACAATATAAAACCGCAAATAGAATTTGTAGGAATTATGGAAGCTGTAAAAAAAATTGAGCGTATTGAAAACTTAACTTCAGAAGAGCAAGATTTAGAACAAATAAAAATTATTTTCAAAAACGTAAAAGAACTCATCGATAGGAGTATTTTTTATTTTGAAAAAAATGTTTTATAAAACCTCTTGCAACACCGTAAAAGTTTTTAACTCAGAAAAATTGGCAACGTGGCACTGATAATATTGTATGATGCTGCGAATAAATGCCCTGCGTTCAGCAGAAGATAGGGCAATATTTTGACATTCTTCCAAGCTCGTATTCAAAAAAGTATCTAAAATTTTAGCTTGGTCAGTTCCTAAATAAATGCCGTGGTCGGGTGGCGTGAGCGTGTATAAACCATTTTTTAAGTCAAAAAAATACAATTCTGAGTTGCTTTCAAGCGCATCAGGCATAAACCCTAAGTATGCTGTAAGCTGTACCGCAAACCAAAGGTGCAAATTCGTAATCGGAGCAGTCGTTTTATCCAAATAAATAAAAGTTTGATACAAAAACTCAAACAAACTCTCGTTTTGCTCCGCTTCTTTGACTGTTTTTTGCGCTAATTCCGCCATAAACAAACCAACAGAACTTTTCAAAATCTGGAAAGGAATAGTTTGATAAACATAATCCGCACGCAACTCCTTGATGTGATTCAAGGATTTTTCCTCTTTTGCATAAGCTACCAAATCTATCAACGACATGACTTGCAAAAGTCCAGCATGAAATTTTGGTTTTTTTGACCGAACAGAATTTATAATATACGATTGTAAACCTCTTTCCGAAGTATAAATATCACAAATGACACTTGTTTCACCATATTTTACAACTCGAAAAACAATTCCTTTCGTTTTTATCAACATTTTTATAGTATTTTTGCAAAAATAAAAAATAAAACGATAAAATTATAAATGAAAGCAATGATTTTTGCCGCAGGTCTTGGTACTCGTATGAAACCTTTAACCGATACGATGCCCAAAGCCTTAGTTCCTGTCAATGGCGTTCCTCTTTTAGAAATGGTTATTCGTCGCCTAATGTATTTTGGCATCAAAGAAATCATCATTAATGTTCATTACATGGCAGAAAAAATCGAGGCCTTTTTGTTAGAAAAAAATAATTTCGGAATTAATATCGTTCTTTCAGATGAGCGTGAAAAAATATTAGAAACGGGCGGTGGTCTAAAAAAAGCACAATGGTTTTTTGATGATAAAAAACCGTTTTTAGTTTGTAATACGGATATACTTTGCGATATAAATATTAGGGAACTACAAGCACAACATGCTCGTAATCAATCTATTGCGACACTTGCTGTACAAAAAAGAACAACATCTCGTTATTTGCTTTTTGACGAGAAAAATAATTTGAGTGGTTGGTTAAATACCAAATCGGGAGAGGTAAAACTGAGTAGAAACGAATCAAAAAAACTCCAAATGTTGGCATTTAGTTCTTTTCAAATTTTGGAAACAAAAATATTTGATTATTTGCCCGAAGGAAAAGATGTGTTTAGTACGATAGACCTTTTTTTAGAAGTTTCCGAAAAAGAAATCATCAAAAGCTACGAAACCGAAGCAAAATGGCTTGATGTAGGAACGCCACAAAACATAGCGCAAGCCGAAGAATTATTTAAAGATTTTTTAGTGGAGTAAGAGCCGATTCTACCCCCCAGTAAACCGGCTCCGCCCACTATACCCAAAGGACTCGAGAGTCCAGAAGGATAACTTTATATTTACGACAAAAGTTGAGTAGCTGGATTTTAAGCAACTTGGCTCATTTCTCTTTGTCCTTCATAAGTATTCATTTCTACGATGTTACCAGCTTCCACACGTGCTAAAAGCTCATTGAATGCTCTCCGATAATCAGAATAATTGGAGTATTCTCCCATTATGTCTTTTTTGTCGCCAAGTGTAATTAATATTTGAAAACAAAGCTGATTGTCTTTGTAAAAATATTTTGTAAGCACTTTTTTTGCAGATTTTTCCATAACAATATAATTGTTGGTTAATGATACTGCAAAGTAACGCCAAAAGTATTACTAATACCATGCCATTCTGTTTACGAACATATAGTATTTGTGACATACTAAATATATATTAAATTACAAATTACAATAATATGTATAAATAAAAAATGACATTATGACAGTAAAATATCAATGGCACACGATTTGAGCAAGTATTATGTAATTTTTAACAAAACATTTTTAAAATGACAAAAGGAAACATTTCGGTACAAACGGAAAATATTTTTCCGATAATTAAGCAATTTTTATACTCCGACCAAGAGATATTTTTAAGAGAGCTTGTTTCAAATGCGGTTGATGCTACTGTAAAACTAAAAACTTTGGCTTCAAAAGGCGTTGTAGCGGGCGAAATTGGAGATACTACGATAGAGGTTATCTTAGACCAAGAAAATAAAACTTTGACGATTCGTGACAAGGGAATCGGTATGAGTGAAGAGGAGGCACAGAAGTATCTTAACCAAGTTGCTTTTTCGAGCGCACAAGAATTTTTGGATAAATACAAGGGCGAAGCGAGTATCATCGGTCATTTTGGCTTAGGTTTTTACTCTGCTTTTATGGTATCTAAAAAAGTAGAAGTTGTGACAAAAACATGGCAAGAAAATTTTTCTGCTGTAAAGTGGTCTTGCGACGGAAATCCCGAGTATTCTATTGAGGAAGTGGTTAAAAATGAAAGGGGAACGGACATTATTTTGCATATTGCTGATGATTCGTTGGAGTATTTAGAAAAAAATAAAATTTCAGATTTACTCGAAAAATATTGTAAATTTTTGCCAGTTCCTATTCAGTTTGGTTTGCGAACAGAAACCGATTATGAAGGCGAAGGCGATGATGAGAAAGAAATAAAAACAGAAGTTGCCAATATTATCAATAATCCGAATCCGATTTGGAAAAAATCTCCGAATGATTTGACGGAAGAGGATTATATTAATTTTTATCAAGAGCTGTACCCGATGAGTCAGCCGCCTTTATTTTGGATTCATCTGAATGTAGATTATCCTTTTAATCTGACAGGTATTTTGTATTTCCCGAAATTGAATAATTCTATGGAAGTACAACGAAACAAAATCCAATTGTACAGCAACCAAGTTTTTGTTACTGACGATGTAAAAGAAATTGTACCAGAATTTTTGATGATGTTGCACGGCGTGATAGATTCGCCAGATATTCCACTGAATGTATCCCGTAGTTATTTGCAAAGCGACAAAGAAGTGAAAAAAATAACTGGTTACATCACGAAAAAAGTTGCTGACAAATTACAAGAAATTTTTAAAAATCAGCGAGAAGAATACGAAGCAAAATGGAAAGATTTTGGTGTTTTTGTAAAGTACGGTATGCTCACTGATGAAAGTTTTTATGATCGTGCAAACAAGATTGCATTATTGCAAAACATTGATAATCAGTATTTTACGATAGAAGATTACAAAGAAAAAATCAAAGAAAACCAGACGGACAAGAACAATAAAGTAGTCGCTCTATATACCGTAAATGCACAAGCACAAGATGCTTATATTCAGGCGGCAAAAAATAGAAATTACGATATTTTGCAAATGCCAGAAGTTATTGACAGTCATTTTATACAAGCGTTGGAACAAAAAGCAACAGGCTTAACTTTTGTGCGTGTAGATGCTGATACCGTGAATAAGCTGATTGAAAAAGAAGAAAATTTGGAATCTGTACTCAGCGAGCAAGAGCAAAATGATGTAAAATCGGCTTTTGAAAAAGTAATTACAGATAAAAATGCGATGATTGCACTTTCAGCACTTTCGCCCGACGATGCTCCTGTAATGGTTACAAAACCTGAGTTTATGCGTCGTATGAAAGAAATGCAAATGATGCAAGGTATGAATTTTGGCGATTTTGGAGATTTTTATAATATCGTTATCAATACCAATCACCCATTGATTGTTAATAAAGTAAAAGGCGAAAATGCTACTACTATGGCTAAATATTTGTACGATTTGGCACTTCTGAGCCAAGGAATGTTGAAAGGTGCGGATTTGACTTCTTTTGTAAATAAAAGTTTAGAGCAGTTGTAGAACTTTCAAAATGAGATAAAAAAAGACTTCATAAACGGTTTCGTTTGTGAAGTCTTTTTTATAGGGGAAATAAATTAGTAAGATTTTATTGTTCGTTTATTGTAAATCCAAACACCT
>JANMGN010000831.1:0-3479 GCA_031374645.1 Chitinophagales bacterium
AAAGGAAGAGCATTCACTCTACGTCCTATTGCGTAGCCAAAACGCAATCCTTCTTCACAATCCATACGCCAGTGAACACCAAGCGGAATACGAGAATACGCATCTTCTAAGCCCATGTCATAAAAATTATTGTAAGAACGAGGTGTACCAATGAAATCTTTTCTATCTGCATGACAGCGGTCAGTAATTTGGAAATTATAGCCAAAAACGTTTGCCATAACTTCTGCACCGACAGCACCAAAAGTAGAGTGACCAGAAGGATAAGCAGGAAATGGAGGAGTTACACCTTTGCCAACACCTAACAAAAATTCACCCATAATAGGTTTCCAATTTTTATCCATCACACGATTAATATACTCATCAGGACGCTCAATATTGTACTTGTATTTCAATGCCCAACAACAAACGCCAGCATCATTTAAAGCAATACCCATTTTAGCATAAGCTAAAACAGATTTATCTAAATTTGATTTATCTTTTTCGATTACTTGCGTTAATATAGCCAGCAAACGAGCAGCAGGTGTAAAGGTTGCACCAGCCATATCATCGCCCCAAAACTCAGCTATCCAACGACCTTCATAATCTTTTCCAGCTCTGATGTCGTTTACTGCAATACGTACTTCGTTTCCTTGTTGATAATATTTAGAGTTAGGGTCTTCGCTGTACGGAATTGGAGTTACTCCATTTTGCCTATCTGCATCTTGTGCAGCAAACATACGGCATTTTCCCCAATATGGTCCCATTGAAGATGCACTTCCGTTACCTTTGTATAGCCCTAAACCTACTGGAGCTACGTAATTAGGGTCAGTAATTTTATTATAAGCCTCGTGACCTATTGGATCGGTTGCAGAATAAGCATATACTGCATTTGCAACACTAATACCATAAGCATCAGAACGAGCGATTACATCTTCTGGAAATTCGCCTTTGTATTTATTCTGAAATTCTGTTTCCATTGCATAAATTTTATACAAATTCGCTGCATCAATAACCTTTACTGGGTCGGTTGGGAAAAATTTCTTCATCAAAGTTGCATATACCGCATTGTAAACAGAAGGCCAGTGATAAATCGCTCCCTGCTCTATTTGAGGTATATTTAATGTTTGATAACGAGAAGCCAAAGAATTATGGCTTGGCATGCCCTGTATGAGTGCTTCGTATTCAGCTAAACCGATGTAAGCTAAAACACGAGCTGATTGCGGTGGTCTATATTTTGCAGCAGAACTACGCTCTACTTCAAGATAGAGATTATTCCATTTGACAGCAACGCTGTTGTCGTAGGTTTGTACTTCATCTGAGACTGGTGTAGGATTTCTCGAACATGAACTCAGGAATAGAGATGTTGCAACTAAGAAAATTGCAACTTTAACAGTAAATTTTTGAAACATGGTGCTACAAATAAATTTGATGTTGAAATAAAAACAATAAATGAAGAGGTATATTTGGTGTTGATGCAAATGAAACGTCTTATTTTACTGCAAAACTATGCCATATTTAACTAAAAAACAATAATATAGTTACATTTTTTTATTAAATTAAAAAAAATATAACTATATTATTAAGAAGTTAAAAAACGTATTAAGTTTTTCTTGATTTTTATTTAACAAATTTGATGTTATCTAAGGCTTTTCCAACTTTCAAACCCGTTAGTAAACCATTGTCGTTTCCGAATTGGTAATGAATACCGCCATACAAACGAGATTTTGCAGCTTCTTCTGCCATAAGCATAAAGTTAGTATAAGTACGTGCTTTTCCGTCAATATCTTTACGATTTACGTGTGTTTTGTCTATAAATGCAGTATTTCCACCAAAAAGTGAGCTAAAAACATAAGCAGAAGCAGCCGATTGCGTAGCGTGTCCTGAGGTATATTCTGGAAATGGAGGTGTACTAATTGCAGGTTTCCAAGCTGGATCGATATTTTGTTTGATGTAGGTTTCAGGGCGCATCAAATTATACGCATATTTACATTTCCAACAAGCAATAAAAGCGTCGCCAACTGCCAAACCAGTTTTGACGTAAAGTTCTGCTGCTTTGTCCATCGTCAAAGATTTTTCTTCTGAAAGTTGTTTTGCAATTGAAATTGAGTGACCAGGAGGCGTACTTGTTCCTCCTCCGTCTGCCCAATAAAGTGCAGTTGCTTTTTCGGCTGCTGTACCATTTTTCACCGCATTAAAAACTTGAAGTGCATAATTATACATGTCAGAATTAGTGTTTTTAGAAAATGGTGGCGGTGGCAACGGTTGCGACGACGTTATACTATTAGGAACAAAGTTACGTACTGAACCCCAAAATGGTTGAAGTGGTATCAGTTGCGTACTTGTTGGCTTCCAAAAACTTTCGCCTGTCGGAGGTGTATAACTTACAGGAAAATTTTTACGAAAACCTTCATGCCCAACAACATCAGCTTTTGACCATTCGTAAATAGCATTGGCAATAGCTTCTCCGTACGCATTAGAACGGTCTAAAACTTCTTGAGAAACGCCATTTGCTAAAAATTTGCCATCGTAATACGTTTTTATCGTAGCGATACTGTCAAAATTCGCTTTTTTGGCTTCTGGTAAAGGAAAAAAATAAGTATTCATTTTTGCTAAAGCTGCATTTGCGCAAGCTGGCATATAATATTCTTTTCCAAATTCAGGATTAGGAACTGTCGTCAGACCATTCAACTGTCTTGCCATAGAAACATTGTTTGGAGAACCTGGTAAAATAGCTTCGTATAAAGCTACGCCCAAGTAACCGAAGTTTCGTGCAACTACTGGCGGCGTATAACCTTTGGTTGTTTTGACTAATTCCAGACTATGTCCGTACCAAGCATTGACTACATTTGCGTCAAATTCATTTGATTTTTTGCCTAAAACACTCGAAGGTGTCGTCGTTGTTTCGTCTGGTTTACAGGCGTTGAAAGAAATAATAGATAACAATAAGGCTGAGAACGCCAAGACTCTCGTTAGTTTCATAAAAAATTAATAATTTGTGATTTTAAAATACTAAAACATGGTTTTCATTTTGTCAAAAAGAGTTTTTACCAAAAATTTAGTTTTTTGAATAGACATAGAAGTTGATCCATTACTGTTAGGCTGGATTTCATCTAAAAATTGTGTGGCGTGAATGAGTGCGGGTTACACTTAGCTATTACTCATAGCTTGTAATAATGTGCAAAAATAAGAGTATTTAAAATAAAAAACAAATATTTGTTTTATTTATTTGTAAAATACCGTTGATTAATCGAAAACATCAGCAATAAATTAACATTTTTGTCCTAATTTTCTTTGCTGAAAAGCGTTTCATATTCATGAAAAAAACAATTTTACTTTACGCCTTTATTTTGCCATTTCTTGCCTTTGCACAAAGAGCAGAACAATTGTCAGATGCAGCGCTTGCATTAACTAAGGACAATGTGACTTACGACGGAGCGTATTTTATAATCCCTTATCCGAATGGCGATGTTCCTAAAAGTAAAGGCGTTTGTACAGATGTC
>JANMGN010000065.1:0-5516 GCA_031374645.1 Chitinophagales bacterium
TTTGGAGCGTAATCTGCTTTGTTATTAATTGCTTTTACAACAAAAATGCTTGTGATTGCTGTAATCACATCGCCCAAACCAGCTATCCAAGCAAAAGGCTTGGGAAGTGCTTTGTGCAATGCCAATAAGATAAAAAAGAAACCTATCAAACGAAAAATATGCACTCCGACCAAATCTTGCAAAGTAATTTTTTCAAAAATATTTTTATAAAAATCTGATTTTGTGACGATTACAAATAGAAAAAAGGCATAAGGAAATGTCGTCAGCAATAAAACCATAGGTGGCAGCGAAACTCGGCTAAAATAACCTTGCACGCTCGCTACATATATATAAGTAAGGTAGCCAATATAAAAAATCAGTGTTCGCCAAAAATAAGTGTTTGCTTTAAGGGCTGGCGCACCTTTTTTTGCTAAAAAAGCCAATAAAATAAATGGAAAAGGAATGGCAGCAGAGAATAACGTGGCTATCCACTCGGGTGTAGTGTAGTGTATAAGTGTGTTCATTTTATGATAGTTTAGGTAAGATAGTGAAAGTATATCTGTTAATAGATATGCTTACTATCACTTTAAAAATTAATCATTTTTTAGGATTTCTTTACGGATTCTACTCAAAGAAGTATCTGTAATACCTAAATAGGTAGCGATTTGTTTCAATGGAACATTCTGTACCACATCAGGTTTTTCTTTCAAAAGGTGGAGATAACGGTCTTTTGCAGGGTCTGCAATAATAGAAACGGAATGGTTTTTCAGCTCAAAATAATTATTTATCAAACGAGTACGCCCGACTTCACGAAACGCCTCGATGCTAAATAATTTCATAAAATTTTCAAAAGAAATTTTCCAAGCTACACAAGATGAAATCGCTTGAATATCTTCCCGACACTTCGTTTTTAGGAAATAGGAGTGCCAATCGATAACCAAATCTTTGGTTGAATAAAATTTAGTGCTGATGTCATTGCCTTCGAGGTCAATAGAATAGGAACGAGCGTAACCGCTTTCCAAAAAATAATAGAAATTTGCACTACGACCTTGCTCAATCAGAAAGTCATTTTTAGCAAATTCTATTCGCTCATATTGCGCTAAAATGCGTTCTAAATCTTCTGGTTTGAAGTTTTTTTCCTCAAAAATCTGTAATAAAAAGTGTTTGTTTACCATATTTGTTCCTTGTGTATGTTTATTTAGAGCAAATATAATGTTTTTAAATTCTAAACCAATTCACAAGACGTAATTTTTATATTTTCGTTATTATTTTAACGACGAACAGAGTTTACATTATCATCTTACAAAAAAAAGAATAAAAAACAACAGTGTGTTCTTTATTCTTTTTTTAATATCATATTACAAACCCATTCTCAGACCAATTGTAGGTGCTTTGAATGCCCAGAATGGAATACCGTTTTCTTTGTCATAAGGTAATAAAACAGATGCTTTATAACCGCCAAAAGCACTAAATTTTCCGAAACGATAACCCAATTCGCCACCCAATTCTATTTGTGAACGCCATTTGATACCGCCAGGATAGGGCTTACCAACCCAACGGTCGCTTTCATACGTATAAACAATATCGCTGCGGTTGGCACGTTGCAATCCTACGCCCAAACGAACACCTGCATACAAGCCTCGCACGATGCGATATTCATAACCAAAATTGGTTGCTAAAGTCCAATCGCGAGAAGTATAAGTGTCGTGAAAATAGCTCAAACTCACATCTTGGTACAAACGAGAACGATTTCCATTTTTATAATTGCGCTCCAAACCGACACTAACTGACGGATAAAGCGGGCTGTGCAACACTGGAACTGAACCAAATACAATATCAATTAATGGTGTTTGATTAGCTGCTCGAAGCGATACGCTATACTTTGAAGGTGTTTCTTGAGCGTTTATGAAAAACGAACAAGTCATTAAGAATAAAGCAGTTATATATTTCATTTTATTTTAAATGTTTAAATTATTATAAATTTGTACGCTAAGTTTACAAATCATTCCTTCTGGGGAGGATTTAGGCGGAGTCTTTACTCTTGATACGAAAATCCAAAAATAAAATTCATTTCGTCCTCACTTGTTACGCCATAAGTTATGGTTCGGTTGGTGTCATTGTTGTAAGTCACTTCCCAACTCAATCCTTCACCTGGTTGAAAAACGATTGGTTGCGGAAAATTGAGATAAGGCGCACTGGCATAATCTTCATTTACGTAAATAATCTTACCGTCGTCTTTTCCACCTTTCCTCTTAATCACAAACTTTTCGCCACGCTTATGACAATGCGAAATCATAGATATAAAAGTTGTTTTTTTATCAAAAATTGTATCTTTTTTGATGGTCGTTTTCTGATTGGGAGGCAAAGAAAAATCATTACCATCAATGGTAGCGTTATCTAACAATCGAGTTACTTTTGACTTATCAATCGTTTTAAAATTCACATAACATTCGCCATAACGAGTTTCGTTGGTTTTGTTAAAATAGTGCGAATTGAAGTTATAGCTCGAATTAGCAGGAATTTTGAAGGCGTAACCGTCGGGCAATTTGTAAGAAAAATCAGCAGTTGGACTTTCAAAAGCGATGTAACTATCAGGCAAACCATTCTGAACTCGTAGATTTCCTTTGCCGTTGGCTACATTTTGGTCAAATATCATTCCCAACGGCGGCAAACCATGTGCGATTGATTTTGGTCCAAAACCATACAAAACTAAGTGATGCGTACCTGGTCGCTGAATGGTTTCGATGTTATTGACATAAATATCTTCTTTGTTTCCCACTTCGTAACGGACATAAAACTCACGCTCAAAATTAGCAGGAACTGGAAAAAGTGGAATATGCACCTGGTAGCCTTCACTCGGTTTGAGTGGCGCAGGCGCTGCAAAAGCTGGTGCCGCTTTTGGGTCATAATCGTTCGATGTTTTTTCGCAAGAAGCGAATAAGAGTGTAGCGAATACACTAAATAAAATTACTTTTCTCATTCTAAATATTGTTTAAATTTTATTTAAAAAAATGGTTTTCATGTATATAGACGCTGGAAAAAGTATTGATGTTGCTTCGTTTTTTTCCAAAAGGACGAAAATGGTTTATGAAAGGACGAAAAATAAAATTGGAAGGACGAATATTTTTCAAAAATTTTAAGAAACAGACCTAAGTTTAGGTTCACAATTGTTGTGCTTTCAATTGCAATTGGTCACAATTGTTCTTTAAACGGCTATATCACTCAATAATTTAGCCCAAAGGGTATCTTTAAATCGTCTAGAAAAAAAGCCTGTATGCCCAATTTTATCTACGCCTAGGTCTTTGGGGCTGACTTTATCAATACTGATGTGAGCATTAGAATAAGGCTCATATTGGGTTTCAAGTTGCTATTACAAAAGGATAGCTAATAGTTGATGTAAAACAGCTTTACCTCTTTTTCTTGCATTATGAATTACCTCGAAAAAGCCAATGTAAAAAGATAATTTTTCTTGTGAAATACCTCTGTGAGGTCTTAGCCAAGAACGCAATAAAGACCAAAAGCCTTCACAAGTATTGACATGGACTTCACAAAAGCCATCGTTATCGTCATCACGAGCGTATTCTTTACGACCATGATTGACTGTTTTGTGATAATAAAAGTCTGATAACCAATTATATATGGCGTATTCGTCTGTATAAATTTTAGAGTGTTGTTTAATTTGTTTTTTTATTACAGGAGTTATTGTTTTTGTTTTTACATCATTAAGCATTTTTAATACCACTTGACCGTCACGTTGGACCATGCCCAGTATAGGAACTTTGTCTTCAGCAGCAGTACCTCGTCCTCGTTTTCCTTTTAAACGTCTGCACCTGGGCTTACGATTTTTTTTTTACTGCTTGGCTATTTCCTTTATGACCTGATACGATATATACCTCGTCTATTTCTACTTCATTCTCAAGAATAGGCGATGGTTTGAGTTCAACCGTTTTACTACGAAGCGTGTTACACATAATTTGAGTATCACTTTCATTTAAGTCTAACTCTTTGGCTATCTGTGTGTTAGATAGATTTAACCCCATAAAGTAAAGGCATAAAACCCATACTTTTAAGGGTTGATGATGCCCTTCAAAAACCGTCAGCGTCAAGTCGTCATAATATTTATGGCAACTTTTACATTGATAACGATAGCGATGTTCACAACTATTTTGGTGACCATGGCGTTTATAACTTTGACTTTGACAGTGCGGGCATTTTACGCCTTCTGACCAACGAAGTTCTCGTACTTTTTCATAACAAAGACGATCTTCTACTAAATCTTTTATATTTATTAACATATACTGCTCTTTTGATGACAAAGCTACTACTTTTTTTTAGCAACTTGAAACCCAATATGAGCCTAGAATAATACGTCAGGATTTTATTTGCCGTTATATGGTTGGCAATAGGGTCATCTGAAATTTGAATAGATTTTAATGGAATTTTTACTTGATGAAAATATAAGTCTTTATAGATTTGCCAAAATCGCATTCAAAATAATTGGGACTCATACACCACTTTCGCCATTGCCTGCCTACTCCCAAAGGCAAATCTTCGCCTTGTTTAGTTTTTTTTGCTTTTATAAAACCATACAAAAAGATTTGAAGCGGTATGAGTAAGAAAAAACCAATTGGCGGCATAATCCACTTGTATGGGCTGCTCATATCCCGCCAATAACCCGTGGATGAAGCCACTAAAAAGAGCTGATCGATCTTATCATTGTTTTCCATTAAGCCAACCAATTGCCCACCCATACTGTGTGCAACGATGATTTTTCTCTCGTTTGGGTATGTTTTCAGCACCCAATCGAATACGCCTGTCATGTCTAATTGACCCCAATCTAGTAGGTCTGCTTTAAATTCTTTTAGGCTTCCGTACTTAGATTTACCGATACCTCTATAATCAAAAGTCAAAGTGGCATAGCCATTTTCTGTCAAAAACTCTGCGAAATGTGCATACAAAACTTGCGGTATTCCTGTGCCACAATGAATTTGAACAATGCCTTTTATGGGCGAATTTGGTTCTCTCAAAATGGCAGTTAGGGCATACCCGTCTTTGGCTAAAATTGTAATTTCTTTATGTAGCATAAAAAACAGCACTATTGAGCGTAAAAAGTATGAAAATATTGAGGATTACTCATTTCGAAAATTATCTATTGACAATCTCAATTTGAGTCTTAATTTATCAGTCATGTCGGCAAATTCAGCATTGAATTATATGGTATATTTCTCTTTATTCGTTTTTGACAATGCGATGTAATCCGCAAAAAAATAGACGGCATCTTTTTTCAGATAATTAAACTAGGGTTTTCTATAAAAATCCGCTACCGAATTGGAATAAACAAAATAATCCATTGGGTATTTTCTTTGAAAAACGGTTGGATTTTTTGCACCGAGGGGAACAAGCATTAAGTGAGATTTATCTCCTTCTTTATATTTATTACTCCATTTTAAGACCGTTCCATCAAGGCTAATGTCAAAATAATACAAATAATGTGGAATGAAACTCATGTAATCTTTGGTTTCTTTTGCCGTTAAATC
>JANMGN010000072.1:0-6635 GCA_031374645.1 Chitinophagales bacterium
TCTGATAAAGGACGAATTAGATTAAAATATTTATCTTACAATACACTTAAAAATTTTACCTTTCTTATAGATATGGATAAAGATGGTAGTATTGTCAATGAAAAAGTACTGAAAAAATACATTACGATTGGCTCTTTTAAAGTTTTAAACGATGGTTATCTTTACACTACTTGGGAGCAAGAACCTACTTTATGTAAAATTTGTGGCTATAATTATGTCGTCAAATCAGATACAAATTTTAATACAATTTGGAAGAAAAAATTTGGCTATTTAGGAAATGATCTTCCTTGGGATTTAAAAGAAACACCTGACGGCAATTATATTTATACTTCAAACACTTGGCGTATTGAAAATAATAAACCTGGCGATCCTTATTGGGGTACAGCATTTACATACAAATTTTCTCCTAATGGTGATTCTATTTGGTCAAGATTAGATACGATGTACAGTAGAAAAAAAGCCGAAGATTTACCTTTATCTACATCTGGCTCTTTTTATTGTTTAGTGCCTCTGTCAAGTAATAATATTATAGCGGTAGGTTATGGAAATAATCAATTTACAGGAGGTTCGCACGCTTGGATAGTAAAGGTAAGTAAAGATGGCTGTATAGAAGAAAAAGGGTGTCAGTTAACAATAACAGATGAGATAATAGAGTATGATAAACCATTGGTTTATCCAAATCCGACAAGCGATATTATTCATTTTGACTTTGAAAAAATAGAAAAACTAAACCTAAATATTTCACTTTTTGATAATCAAGGTAAGTTCTTATTTCAAAAAGAGGTACTGGATAAAAAAATAGAAACGATTGACATGAGCCAATATCCAAATGGTTTTTATTTTTATCAAATAAAAACAAAAGATTATCAGTATGTTGCTTCTGGTAAGATAATTATTGCAAGATGAAATTAAAAAAAACTTTACAAACCTTAAAGTTTGTAAGGCTTTTTTATTTTTACCCAAATACAAAATACAAACCAATCAACATCAAATAATAAAAAGGCAAAAGTATAACAATAAAGCCCAAAGTTGCAGAATCAAAAAAGACCGTTTTTGCTGTAAATTTTTTTGCTAAAAGCCAAGCTGCCAAATAAAGTGGTGCATTTATAAGCCAACCTGCGTAATATAATATTTTTCCAATCCAGCCCCAATGTGTAGGATTTTTTTCAAAATTATGAGGCGAAGGAAAAAGGTTTTTCAGGTTTTCGCTGAGTTTTTCGTTGAACTCTTTTGCAAAATCTTTTTGTTCAATATCTTGAAAATCAGTCACTTGTATTGCTTTTCCGAAAGTAACATCGCATTTTTTGCCCCATTTAGAAAAGCTATCATAGTAAACACCTACGGGAACGACGTGTACGGGCAAGCCTTCTCGCCAAGCACGTTGCGCCATTACGACCGCACCTTTTTTTAGCGGAAGCACTTGTTTTTGATGCTTGCAAATACCTTCGGGAAAAATCATCACGAATTGCTTTTGACGAAAAAGTTCTTGACAATCTTCAAATGTTTTTTCATTTTTTCGTAGAGAATTGGCATCTCCGTCTTGTTGTCTAAAAATAGGCAACATTTTAAAACCATACAAAATATTGCTCCAAAACGGTTTTTTGAAAGCATCGCCACGAGCCAGTTCAAATACAGGGCGACCTAAATAAGAGGCGACAGGCAGGGCATCTAAAAAGGAATTGGAATGTGTACTGCAAAATAATACAGGCTTATCTTTTGGGATATTTTCTAAGCCAGCCCAGCCCATTCTTTTGATGTAAAAGTGTAAACACACTTTTATAAGATTGCGAATAATAAAGTACAACATTTGATGATAAAAGATTATTTAAGTGGTTGTATCAAAAAATAACCGTTATTTTGAATAACTGTTTGTTAAAAAAATGCTTGATAATTCCAAAAAAGTTTGCGAAAGACAACATCTTGTATCAGATAAAAGTCGCCTTTATTACTGTAAGCATAGTACCTATCTGGTTTTATACCAATTAGGGGTTTACCAGTTTCGTCTTTTGAATAGATAGGGTAGATGCGCACAGCATTTACTTCCTCATTTTTATTTTTGAGCGAAATAACGCTAAACGGCTGCGTTGCAATCAAGCTATCCCGTAAGCTACTCTTGTTTTCGATAGCTTCTGCTACTATACTTTTAAAGCCAAAAAGGAAGTTTTCAGCAATGCCTTTTTTCTGTCCTGTTTTTTGTGGAACGCCCGTATAAAAAGGTTTTATTTCAAAAACACCATTGTTGTTTTCTACTTTAAATGAAGCGGATTTTTGGTCAGGGTACTCCACGGAAGCTGTTTCGATGTTGTCTATTTCTGCCTCAAAAATAGTACGGTCACGCCAATCGTCTATTGAAATTGGAAAACGAGGTTGGATTTCTCCGTAGAAAAATGGAATTTGCATCACATAAGGCTTTTCAGCACCTTCCATGATGTAATACGTTCCCGAACCGTCGGTATCTGTACTTCCGATGTAGAAAGTTTTGAGTTTTTGATTGCTTTTGCTATATACTTCGACTTTTATGCCCTTAGTTGCTAAATCTTTGATAGCGTTTTGAGCAGCACCTTGCGTAGGAATATATTTTACTTTCACACCACTTATGCCTTGTAAACAGTTTTCTATTACGTCTTTTTTTGCACGGTATTTATCGTTCACGAACCATTGTTTTCCTTTTAAGGTTATCGTCACTTGATTTTTCTGTCTATCTGCAATAAAAATTTTGCCTACTTGGTCGGCAGGTACAGCAAAATCTTGGTCGGGTGCGATAAAAGTGTTTTTGCCATTTTTATTTTTGATAAAATAAACAGTTGCCGCAACCAGTGTAGCAAATAAAACGAAGAGAATGATATTATTTTTTTTCATAATTGTGCCTTTTTAGAAATTTTAAAATTGACTTTCGTATATTTTCTTTTTCTGACAAAATAAAATACAAATGCAAAAATACTAATCAAAACCAGCGGCAAAAGGATATTGATAATTTGCCATTTTGTTTTTTCACTTTTTAGACGTTGTTCATCGAGCAAACGTAATTTTACCTCTTTTGAGCGAGCTTCTATTACGCCATTTTCATCTAACATATATTCCACGGCATTGAGCAAAAAGTCTTTGTTAGCAAAAGTATAGTTCATAAAACGATTGTAACCCGTTGGAAAAGGTTGATTATTTTTTGCATCAAACATATTTGCAGCAATATCTCCGTCCGCTACGACAAGCATTTTTGTCGGATTACTTTTTTCTTTAAAAGGCTGTCCGAGCTGATTTAGCCCTGCTAACATTTCTGGCGTTACTCGGTTTTCAAATAAAGATGGAAAAACGCCTTCCAGCATGATACCCATAGGAATTTTCTTTTTATCAAATTTTGAAGCATCTGCATCGTAACGCAATATCTCAAAATTGAGTTCTACGGGCGAAAATTGCTCTCTTGCATGGTCTGAACTTTCTAACAAAATAGTCTTTTTCAAGGCTGTTTTGGTACGAATAGTATCTACACGGCTCGGAAAAAGTAAATTTAACCTGTCCAAACTTTTTACGATAGGGTGGTTCGATTTTGGCGAAACCATCGGATGATAAAACCACTTAAATTTTTCAAATTGTTGCCCACTGCCTTGCGCACCTGTCCGCAAAGGAATATACGAACATTCCATATCCAAAACCATATTGGGCTGAATACGTGCGCCATATTTGAACAAAATATCTTCCAAATTCAAAGGGTAATCGGTCGGTACAAAACGTCCTCCTCGGCTCATACTATCCAAATCTCCGTTCATTCTATCTATCAGCCACATTACTTTACCACCATTCATGGCGTATTGATCAATTTTAAATTTGTCTTTTTCGGAAAAAGCAGTACGAGGTTTTGCGATTATCAAAATAGAAACATCAGGCTTTATAGAAGAAAAACTATCCAGAACCATGTGTTTTGTTTGATAAAATTGGCGCAGTGTACGCTCCAAATCAGCCGTTTGCATTTCCGAAAGTTCTCCGTGTCCTGTTGTAAAAACAATTTTCGGATGATTATTGTAAATTACTTTTTGTATCGCATTCGCAAATTTGTATTCGAGTGTCGCTACTGCATTGTTCAAAGTAACTTCTTGCGGCTGCCCTGGTACTTGATTTTCCATCAAATTTACAGGATAACTTCTGCCGCCATAATTCACGATTGCAAACGGATAAACTACTTTTCTTTCGGTTTCGCCTGCACCTTTGATGGTCAAAGCCATCGGAGTAATACCTTCTTTGGCAAGTTCCTCACGGCGCATATTCATTTCTTTGGTAGAGCCTGTATTGGGATTTTCAAAAGAATACTCGATGTAGCCTGTTTCTGAGCGCATATCGTCGAGCATTTCTTTTACACCATTTTGCAAACGCTTAAAACCAGCTGGAAATTCGCCTTCGAGCAAAATACGAACGGTGACAGGTTCTTTGATGCTTTTGAGCAAATTTTTGGTCGGTTGGGTAAGTGTAAAGCGATTTTCTTCGGTCAAATCCAAATGACCGTAGAAATAATTGCCCAATATATTTGCAAAAATCAAAATGCCTGTAACCAATAAAAGTTGTACAAAAGATTGATTGCGTGACGATTGTATATTTTTAAAAATTTTATTCATATAAAAAATGTTTCCCATTATTAATTTTGATTCACCTATGATTTTTACGAAACTTTCGATTTAGCTTCGTGAGGTCTGCAAGACCTCACGGGTCTATGGAACGCAAATAATTCTATTTCGCCAAGGTCATGTATGAATCCTAATTTTTTATTATAAATTATTCATTAATTTACCACTTTCTACTTTCCAAACTCACTTTTGTCGCCATTACAAAAAAAGCAATTAGAGATAAAAAGTAAATGATGTCACGGCTATCCACGACACCTCTGCTGATATTATTGTAATGGGCTTGAATACCTAAGGCTTGTACGATGTCGTCGGTTTTTCCTACAAAAATAGGAATACGGCTTATCATATCGAACATCCAGAAGAAAATGAAGCACAAAAATACGGCTACCACAAAGGAGATAATTTGATTTTTGCTAATACTCGAAGCAAAAATTCCCATAGCAACAAACGATGCACCAAGCAAAATTAAACCAATATAAGAACCCCAAGTTGCACCAGTATCCATATTTCCGACAGGCGAGCCTAAACTATATATGGTGTAATAATATATCAAAGTAGGAATTAGGGCAAAAATAACCAAGAGAACGCAGGCAAAAAATTTGCCTAAAATAATTTGTACATCTGTCAAAGGACGTGTTGTTAGTAGCTCAATTGTGCCTGTTTGTATTTCTTCTGCAAACGAGCGCATCGTAATTGCAGGGATTAAAAACACAAAAATCGTAGGTGCTAACTCAAATAATTGGTCGAGTGTAGCATAGCTATATTCAAAAATGCTGGTGTCTGGAAAGACCCACATCATCAAACTCAAATAAATTAAAAATACTCCTATCACGATATAACCTATTAGTGAGGAGAAAAAAGTGTTTATTTCTTTTTTGAAAATACTTATCATATATTTTTTGTTTAATAAAAGCTAATATTGGGCTGCTTAGTTATTCGTCAATTGTTGGAAAACACTTTCTACACTTGATGTTTCTTTGTGTAACTCCAACAAAATCAATTGATTAGCTACTGCAAATCTAAAAATATCTTCTCGAATATCTGTATTGGTGTTGTATTTTAGTTGGTATCGATTAGTGCCGATTGTACTTGCATTTCGCACTCCTTTTATTTTTTGAAGCTGCGCTACGGTCACACTTGAAGAAAACTCTACGTTTAGTGTATTTTCGCCAACGACCAAATCTTGTAATTTTTCTATTTTGTCATCAGCCACAATTCCACCACGATTGATAATCACTACTCGGTCACAAATCGCTTGTACTTCTTGCATGATGTGTGTAGAAAAAATTAAGGTTTTTTCTTGTCCCAAAGTCTTGATAAGTTTACGAATTTCTATCAATTGATTCGGATCAAGACCAGAAGTTGGTTCGTCGAGAATAAGGACTTGCGGATCGTGAATCATGGCTTGCGCCAAACCTACTCGCTGACGGTAACCTTTGGAAAGTTCGCCAATTTGTTTGTGCGCTTCTTTTCCAAGTCCTGTCATTTCTATCATTTCATCAATACGACGTTTTTTATTTGAAATTTTGTGCATCGAAGCTGCAAAATCCAAATATTCTTTGACGTACATATCTTTATACAGCGGGTTATGCTCGGGCAAATAGCCAATATTGCGGCGGACTTCGATTGATTTTTCAGCAATGTCGTAGCCACAAACTTCTACACTTCCTTCGGTTTGCGGAATAAAACAAGTGATGATTTTCATCGTGGTTGTTTTTCCTGCCCCATTCGGACCAAGAAAACCTAATACTTCTCCTTTTTTTGCTTCAAAAGAAATATTACTAACGGCTTGCTGTGTGCCGTAGGTTTTTGTTAAATTATTTACTTTTACAGACATATATGAAGGTGTAAATTTTTACGAAGTCTTGTTGGTTATTTAACGTAAGTAACGTGTAAATAATAACTTGTGTTTTCTGCTTGCCTATTAAAAGCTATACTTCTCTAAATTTTCAGCCCAATGCGCTGCATTGAACTTCAAATTTAGCTCGTCTATCTTCTAATATACTAACCATAAATCCACAA
>JANMGN010000592.1:0-2536 GCA_031374645.1 Chitinophagales bacterium
TCTCGATGAGGCTCGCCGGCAGCGCTATCTCAAAGAGACGCGCGAACATTACTTTGACATTGCTGTACGTTGTGTTGCCTAGATGCCAAAGAGGTACAAGGCAAAAGGCGAGTATTTGCGAGATGAGATCGAACGCATTTGCCTCAGCTATCAGTAAGTAAGCCAACCTCTCATAATGAGAGGTTTTTATTTTTCACAACAATGATTCATGAAGAGTGGTTTTTTATCATTACGATTTTACTATATTTTGCTTTTTCAGCCATAATTTTATACTTTTCAATTCAAACACAAAGAAAAGAAAAAAAGTGCCAAATTGAAAGCATTTTTTTTATTTTTCTTCAAAATTTGAATAAATTTGTTTGATAATAGTATGTAAAAATAAAAAATGTTTTAAAATATTTTTATTTTAAATAAAATTGTTTTATATTTGCTTTTAAATTCTCGGTTTACAAACATTTTTTATTTTAAATTATTTTACAACATGATACAGTTTATAAAAAATCACTGGTTCAAAATCGCTTTTATGCTATTTTTATCTTATGTTGCTTTGAAAAAAGACCTAAATTTTCATTTTAACATAAATAATAAAGAAACCGAGCGACCAAAAGAAACGCCTCGTACCAAATACACAGAAGAAACAACAGGCAGCGTTGCAGACGAATTGTCTATTTTTGATTTTTTAAATTCATCAAAAGAAAATACTTTGACAGCAACTTTCGAGGCGATTTCAGAGCAAGATAAAATCGCTTTTGTAAAACGTTTTGGAAAAGTCGCACGAGAAGAACAAGTTCGTTTTGGAGTTCCTACTTCGGTGATTTTGGCAAGTGCACTCGTGCAAAGTCATGTTGGTAAACGAACGCTTGTCACAGAAGGAAACAATTATTTTGGCTTGCGTTGTTTAAAAAATAGCAAGCAAAAATCGCAGTACGAAGATGATAGAGCGTATCGCATTTATCCAAACGCTTGGGAAAGTTTTAGGGATAATAGTCTTTTTTTGCAATCACAAATCGGGCTTAAAAAAGGAAATTATAAGCAGTGGATTGCTAAAATTGGTATAAAATTCAATACTGGCGAAGAATATACAAACCTTTTGACACGTGTTATTGAGCATTATGAGCTGTATAAATTGGATTAAAAAACGTTTTTAAAAATAAATACCATTTGTTTTCTTATTTTTGTGCTGGCTATTTTTGAAAAAATATTTATGAGAAAACTACTTTTGATTTTAAATACAGGATTGATATTTTTTACGCTGATGTCTTACCTTTCGGCATCTACGTCGCCTGAAACGACCAAAATTTTCTATTTTATAGGACTTGCTTATCCATGGTTATTGATTTCTAACTTGCTTTTTATAGGTTTTTGGCTAATAAAAAAACAACGTTATTGGCTGTATTCACTTGTCGTATTATTGATAGGTTGGGGAAATATCACTAAATATTGGGGTTTATCTTTGTCAGATGGAAGCACAAAAAAGCAAACTATAAAAGTTTTGACTTACAATACAGGTGGTTTTGAGTATGACATAGAAACAAAAGAGGAATTTTCAAAGCGTATTTTGGAGGTAAATATTTTTTTAGCAGAAGAAAAGCCAGATATAGTTTGTTTTCAAGAATATATTGATAAACACAAGGCGGTAATCGAAAACGCACAACGGTTTCCGTATTTAGGCAATTTTTATACGGCACATCCAGTGGAGAAATCGCTGCTTATTTGTTCAAAATATCCCATTTTAAATACAGGATTTCTTAATTTTGATACAGGAAATAATGATGTTATTTTTGCGGATATTAATGTAAACGGCTCATTAACAAGGGTTTATTGCGCTCATTTTAAATCAAATAGTGTCAGCGGGCGTACTACGTCGCTTATCAAAAACAAAGATTTTGATAAAGAATCAGCGGCAGCTTCTCGTTCCGTTTTAAGCCAAGTTAAAAAGCAATATAGCGTACGAGCTGGGCAAGCTGAAAAACTCAAAGCGCACATTGCACTTTCACCTTATCCAGTTATCGTTTGTGGAGATTTTAATGACACACCACAAACTTATACTTATTTTTCAGTGGCTGAAAATTTGCAAGATACTTGGCAAGAGAAAGGTTTTGGACGGGGCTCTACTTATGCTGGTGCAATTCCTTTTTTGCGTATAGATTATATTTTAGCGAGCAAAAAATTAAAAGTAATTGATTGTGATGTGCTGCGTTCGGCTGATTTTTCTGACCATTTTCCAGTTTCGGCAGTTATCGGTTTTTGAAAATTTGTTCTAAGACTGAAGATAAAAAAAGCGGTTCATCCATGATTTTGGCGGAACTTCCATGGTAAAACCCGTGAGGTCTTCAATACCTCACGGGTTTATAGAGCGCAATAAATCTATTTCGCCAAAATCATGGATGAACCAAAAAAGCTATTTACTTTTGGTAAATAGCTTTTTTGGTTCAAAAATTTAACTCAACGCCATTTTTTCTTTCACTTTTTTCTTCAAAGCCTGCATTTCGTCACGATATTGTGCAGCGGTCAAGAAATCCAAATCTTTTGCAGC
>JANMGN010000174.1:0-11083 GCA_031374645.1 Chitinophagales bacterium
GGTGGTCGTACAGTAGGTGCAGGTCAAGTTACTGAGATTTTATCTTAATAACCCCTGTATTTTAATATAAGTAACCGTAAAATACCGATATTTTATCAGTATTTTACGGTTTTTTCACGCGGGCGTAGTATAATGGTAGTATGCCGGTCTCCAAAACCGTTGGTCGAAGTTCGAGTCTTTGCGCCCGCGCTAATTTTAATTAAACAGTGACTGTTTTAAAAAGTTATACCTTGTATTTCTATACAATAAACGACTTTTCAAAGCAGCCACTTTTATAATGTTATTTAAAATGGAAAGAATTAAACTTTATTTGAGCGAAAGCTACGACGAATTAATCAATAACGTCACTTGGCCTACTTGGGAAAACCTTCAACAAACTGCAATTGTAGTGATGGGTTCTACTGTGGTTGTAGCATTTCTGATTTTTTTAATGGATTTGATTTCTAATCAATTCACAAAATTAATCTACAATTTATAATCAATATAAGATTATACTTTAAGAAAATATCAATTTTTTCCAAAATCACTCCAGCTTGCTCTTTACAAACATAATAATCGTTATATTTGTAAACCACAAGATTTTTGACAAACAATGGCAGAAGAAAAAAGATTTTACTCTTTACGTGTAGTAAGCGGAAAAGAGCGCAAAATTAAAGAACGTCTTGAACTTGAAATTAGCCGTTCGGGATGGAGTGAAATAGTTACGCAAGTAATTGTACCTTCTGAGAAGGTATATAAAATAAAAGCTGGCAAGAAAGTAGTATCCGAGCGTAATATTTTACCAGGGTACATTCTTGTTGAAGCTGTGCATACCTCTTTTACAGGCGAAATCGTGAAAGCATTGACAGATGTACAAGATGTCATGCACTTCCTACCTCGTTTAAAGCCAGATCCATTATCAACTGTTGAAGTAAACCGTCTTTTAGGTCGTGTAGATGAATCCAGCGAAGTAGGTGAGTTGATGGTTGAGCCGTTCATAGTGGGCGAATCCGTCAAAATCAACGATGGTGGTTTCTTAGGTTTTATCGGTGAGGTCATTGAGGTAAATGAAGAAAAGAAAAAACTCAAGGTTATCGTCAAAATATTTGGTCGTGGTACAGAGGTAGAACTTAACTTCATGCAAGTGGAAAAAGAGGCTTAATAGTAATCTAAAACGATTGTACGAAACTCAACTGTTCACTTCGTCTTAGTTTTTGTTGAAAAATAAACAACTAAGAAGGCTTCCCAAGATAAGTTGGTGTTTTTTCAATAAACGAAAGATTTTAGTAAAATAAGTTTATTTTAGTAAAAAATGTTTGTTTCGCAACATTTTTAATTTTTTAAACTATTTTACGTACTAAATTTTTCATATCTTTTATAACAATTTTAATATTAGAAACGAAATGGCTAAAGAAGTCGATGTGTACATCAAACTCCAAGTAAAGGGTGGCGCTGCCAATCCTGCTCCGCCAATCGGACCTGCATTAGGTTCAAAAGGTGTGAATATCATGGAGTTTTGCAAACGTTTCAATGCACAAACTCAAGACCAACCTGGTAAAATTTTACCAGTGGTTATTTCAGTTTACAAGGACAAGACCTTTGATTTTGTTATCAAAACGCCTCCAACGCCTATTCAGTTGATGGATGCTACAAAATTAAAAAAAGGTTCTGCTCAACCAAACCGTAATAAAGTGGGTTCTGTAACTTGGGAGCAAGTAGAAGCTATTGCAACAGATAAAATGCCTGATTTGAATTGTTTTACAATGGAATCAGCTATGAAAATGGTTGCAGGAACAGCACGTTCTATGGGTATCACAATTTCAGGTACTGCACCTTGGGAAAACTAATTTAATTAATAATTTATTATTAATTTAAAAAAAGGGAGTTCCGCATTGGAATGTTAATTACCTTAAACATTTATTAAAATGTCAGAAAAAAAACCTAATCACGTCCCGTACGTGAAAATTTCTAAAAAAAGAAAAGCTGTAAATTCTAAAGTTGATGATACTAAATTGTATTCATTAGAAGATGCTATGGCTTTGGTAAAAGAAGTAAACGTTGCGAAGTTTGATGCTTCTGTAGATGTTCACTGTCGTTTGGGTATCGATCCTCGTAAAGCTGATCAAGCATTGCGTGGAACGGTTAGTCTTCCTCATGGTACAGGTAAAGTAAAGCGCGTTTTGGTGCTTTGTACACCTGACAAAGAGGCTGAAGCGAAAGCAGCAGGTGCTGACTATGTTGGTTTAGAGGAGTATATCCAAAAAATCAAAGATGGTTGGACAGACATTGACGTTATCGTTGCTACTCCAAACGTAATGGCAAAATTAGGTGCGATTGGTCGTATCTTAGGTCCTCGTGGTTTGATGCCTAACCCTAAAACGGGTACGGTAACTGCTGACGTAGGAGCAGCCGTAAATGATGTAAAAGGCGGTAAAATTTCTTTCCGTGTTGATAAATTCGGTATTGTTCACGCTTCTATTGGTCGTGTTTCTTTCACGGCGGATAAGTTAGCTGAAAACGCAAACGAATTGCTTTCAACATTGGTTAAAATGAAACCATCAACAGCAAAAGGTACTTACATGAAATCTGTATCAGTTGCTTCAACTATGAGCCCAGGCGTAAAGGTTGAGCCGAAATCCATCAAAGCATAATTTTTAAAATATTCTAAATAATGACAAAACAACAGAAGTCGGCAGAAATCGAAGTTTTGAAAGGTGTATTTGCAGAAAATAGTTTTTTCTATTTAGCAGACGCTTCTAAACTTACTGCGTTAGAAGTGAACAACTTCCGCAGAAAATGCTTCGAAGAAGGTGTTATGATGAAAGTCGCTAAAAACACTTTAGTTCGTAAGGCATTAGAAAGCCTACCGTCAGATAGAAATTACGAAGGTATTTTCGATTCATTGCACGGTCCGACAGCGGTTCTGTTTTGCGAAACGGCAAATGTGCCTGCTCGCTTAATCAAAGAGTTCAGAGAAGCAAATAACAATAAACCTTTACCAGAATTAAAAGCTGCTTATATTGATGGTGGTATTTATATTGGTGAAGATCAATTAGACGGGTTAGCAAAACTCAAGAGCAAAAACGAACTCTTGGGCGAAGTACTCGGCTTATTGCAATCTCCTGCTCAAAAAGTTCTTGGTCAGCTCAAATCTGGTGGAAACATCGTTGCTGGTTTGCTCAAAACTTTGGAAGAACGCGCTGCGTAATTATTTTTATTTTTTCAAAATGAACCTTTATTATAAAGGTCTTCATTTTAATTTTTTATCAACTACTATTTATTAAATCAATTTTAAATTTTATATAAAATGGCAGATTTAAAAGCAATCGCTGAAACACTGGTTAACCTTACAATCAAAGAAGTTAACGAATTAGCTACAATTTTGAAAGATGAGTATGGCATAGAGCCAGCTGCTGCTGCTGTAGCTGCTGCTCCAGCTGCTGCTGCTGCGGGTCCAGCTGCAGTTGCTCAAACTGAGTTCACAGTAATATTGAAAGATGCAGGTGCATCTAAATTGAACGTTGTTAAGGAAGTGAAAAACATCACTGGTTTAGGTTTGAAAGAAGCTAAAGATTTAGTAGATGGTGCTCCTTCAACAGTTAAGGAAAAGGTTTCTAAAGAAGAGGCTGAGGCAATCAAAGCTACTTTAGAAGGTGCAGGTGCACAAGTTGAATTAAAGTAATTTTTTTCATAGCATAGAGATTGAAATTTGGAGTTTATTTATCTCCAAATTTCTTCCTCTATGATTTTTGGAAGTATTATTTTATATTCATCTTTGCAATTCCTCGCACTTATATATGCAAATTCAGACAATAAATCCTTATAGATACCATAAGGCTTAGTAAAAAGTTGAACCTTTTTACTAAGCCTATTGTTGTTATTAGTTACTACTGAATTTGTTTGCGAATTTCAAGATAGTTTTATTACTCGTCTTGACAGTTTTATTTAAAAAACGTTGTATTCATTTGCATTTGAGTACAATTATCAGTCGTTGCCTTGTGAAAAATAAGGTATATAAGTAGGTGTTGAAAATAATAATAGCCTTTGTCGTTTTAAAAAATGAAGACAAAGGGTGTTAGCTATTTTATTTCAATTGCTTAAGAATAAGTATTAAGTCATTTTTATTTCATCTATCATTGACATCAAATAGTCAAAAACTGCGCCAAATATTTTTATTCTAAGTATAAATATTTTGTAAAGTAAAAGATTTTTTTTGATGTTGTCAATAGCTTTTTGAATTAAATTACTGAAGAATATGTCAAATAGCGCAGCCATTCACTTTGCTGAAAAAAGCAGACAAAATTTTGGAAAGATTAGGTTACCAGAAAATCAACCAGATTTATTAGAAATCCAGTTGAAGTCGTTTAAAGAGTTTTTTCAATTAGAAACTACTCCTGACAACCGTAACTCAGAAGGTCTTTTCAAATGTTTTAAGGAAAATTTTCCAATTACAGATGCACGTAACATCTTTGTTTTGGAATTTTTGGATTATTTTATCGACCCGCCACGTTACTCAATAGAGGAATGTATGCACCGTGGTCTTACATATAGTGTGCCTTTAAAAGCCAAACTTCGTCTTTCTTGTAATGATGAAGAACACGTTGATTTCCAAACGATTGTACAAGATGTTTTCTTAGGAAACATTCCATACATGACACCAAAAGGTACGTTTGTAATCAACGGTGCGGAGCGTGTGATAGTATCGCAATTGCACCGTTCACCAGGTGTTTTCTTTGGACAAAGCGTACACCCGAATGGCTCCAAAATCTATTCGGCACGTGTAATTCCGTTTAAAGGTGCTTGGATGGAGTTCGCTACGGATATTAATACGGTAATGTATGCGTACATTGACCGTAAGAAAAAATTCCCTGTGACGACATTATTGCGTGCGATTGGCTTTGATTCTGACCGTGATATTTTAAATATCTTTGGTTTGGCTGATGAGGTAAAAAACACTCGTGATGAGTTAGAAAAACACTTTGGTCGTAAATTAGCGGCACGTGTTCTTCGTTCATGGACAGAGGATTTCGTAGATGAGGATACAGGAGAGGTGGTAACTATTGAGCGTAACGAAATTATTTTGGAGCGTGATATAGAGCTTACTGCCGAAAACTTAGATGATGTTTTGGGTTCTGGTATGGACAATATTTCTTTGCAAAAAGATCCTTCAAGTTCCGAACTTGAAGCTGTACAATATATTTATCGTCAGTTGCGTGGTACAGACCCGCCTGATGATGAAACTGCACGTGGTATCATTGACAAGTTATTCTTTTCTGACAAACGTTACAATTTAGGAGATGTAGGTCGCTACAAAGTGAACCGCAGATTGAAATTGAACGAAAGCGAAGAAACAATGGTTTTGACGAAAACTGATATTATCGAAATCGTTAAGTACGTTGTTCAGTTAATGAACCAAAAGGCAGAAATTGATGATATTGACCACTTGTCAAACCGTCGTATTCGTACCGTAGGTGAGCAATTATTTGCTCAATTTGGTGTAGGTTTGGCACGTATGGCACGTACTATTCGTGAACGTATGAATGTACGTGACAACGAGGTATTTACGCCTACGGATTTGATTAATGCACGTACTTTATCATCAGTTATTAACTCGTTTTTCGGAACGAGCCAGTTGTCACAATTCTTAGACCAAACGAATCCTTTGTCAGAAATCACGCATAAGCGTCGTATTTCTGCCCTCGGACCAGGTGGTTTGAGCCGTGAACGTGCTGGTTTTGAGGTTCGTGACGTTCACTACTCTCACTACGGTCGTGTGTGTACAATTGAAACGCCAGAAGGACCAAACATTGGTTTGATTTCTACGCTTTGCGTACACGCCAAAATCAATAAAATGGGCTTTTTGGAAACACCTTACCGTAGAGTAACAAATGGTAAAGTGGATATGACGGAAGCTGGTGTTACTTATTTCTCTGCCGAAGGCGAGGATTTGAGTAAAATTGCACAGGCAAATACTGTTATTAATGACGATGGTTCATTCCAATCTAATCGTATCAAGTCACGTGAAACAGGGGAATTCCCAGTTTTATCGCCTGAGGAATTAGATATGATGGATGTAGCTCCGAACCAGATTGTAGGTGTTTCTGCTTCTTTGATTCCGTTTTTGGAAAATGATGATGCGAACCGTGCCTTGATGGGTTCTAATATGCAGCGTCAAGCAGTGCCATTGTTGCGTCCACGTTCTCCGATTGTAGGTACAGGTATCGAAGGTCGTGTTGCTCGTGATTCTCGAATGTTGATAAATGCTGAGGGCGAAGGTGTAGTGGAATATGTAGATGCAAATCAAATCATTATCCGTTATGATCGTACCGAAGAAGATAAGTTGGTTTCTTTTGAAGATAATTTAAAAACATATAATTTGACGAAGTTTATGCGTACCAACCAAGGTACTTGTGTGAACTTGAAACCTATTGTTCGTAAAGGCGACCGTGTAAGTGCAGGGACTGTACTTTGTGATGGTTATGCGACAGAATTAGGTGAATTAGCACTCGGACAAAACCTAAAAGTGGCATTTATGCCTTGGAAAGGTTATAACTTTGAAGATGCAATCGTTATTTCAGAGCGTGTTGTTCAAGAGGATATTTTCACTTCTTTGCATATCGAAACGTTTGACATGGACGTTCGTGATACAAAGTTAGGTGAAGAAGAATTAACAAACGATATTCCGAACGTTTCGGAAGATGCTACTAAGGATTTGGACGAAAACGGTATGATTCGTATTGGTGCTTGGGTAAAAGAAGGCGATATTTTGATTGGTAAAATCACTCCGAAAGGGGAGAGTGACCCAACTCCAGAAGAAAAACTCCTTCGTGCTATCTTTGGAGATAAGGCGGGCGACGTAAAAGATGCTTCATTGAAAGTACCTCCGTCTATGACAGGTATCGTAATTGATACGCAGCTTTTTGCTCGTGCGAAAAAAGATAAGAATCAGAAAGATAAAGAAAAATTACAGTTAGATAAGTTAGATAGCCAACACGAAATTGCTTTGAATGAGCTGAAAACGGTATTGGTAGATAAATTAATCGTAGTAGTTAAGGATAGAATTTCTCAAAATGTAAAGTCTATTTATAATGAGGTAATTATTCCGAAAGGAGTAAAATTCATTCCACAAGTATTGCGTGATGCAGATTATACTTCTGTTGATTATTACAACTGGACAGAAGATGCGCACACTAACTCATTGGTTTCGAGATTGTTACACAATTACAGTATCAAAGTAAATGAGGAAGTTGGTCGTTACAAACGTGAAAAATTCAATATTTCAATCGGAGATGAGTTACCTGCGGGCGTACTGAAATTAGCAAAAGTTTATATTGCTAAAAAACGTAAATTGCGTGTAGGAGATAAGTTAGCTGGTCGTCATGGTAACAAAGGTATTGTATCACGTATCGAACGTGTAGAAAATATGCCATTCTTACCAGACGGAACGCCAGTAGATATTGTATTGAATCCGTTGGGTGTACCTTCTCGTATGAACTTGGGACAGATTTTTGAAACTGTTTTAGGTTGGGCTGGAGAAAAATTAGGCGTAAAATTCGCAACACCAATTTTTGACGGTGCTAAAAAAGAAGAAGTAGAGGCAAAAGTTCAAGAAGCAGGTTTGCCACAATATGGTCAAGCGTACTTGCAAGATGGCGAATCGGGCGACCGTTTCCACCAACAAGCAACAGTAGGTGTGATTTATATGTTGAAATTGGCGCACATGGTTGATGATAAAATGCACGCACGTTCTATCGGGCCTTACTCGCTTATCACGCAGCAGCCACTCGGTGGTAAAGCTCAGTTTGGTGGTCAGCGTTTTGGAGAGATGGAGGTTTGGGCATTAGAGGCTTATGGCGCATCAAATATTCTTCAAGAATTATTGACAATTAAATCAGATGATATTATTGGTCGTGCAAAAGCTTATGAAGCAATTGTAAAAGGCGATAATTTACCAGAACCAAATATCCCTGAATCTTTCAATGTACTTGTACACGAATTGAGAGGTTTGGCGTTAGATGTGAAGTTTGAATAATAAGCCCTCCTAAATCCTCTTAAAAGAGGACTTTCTGACCCAAAAGAAGCAAACGCTCTGATGGGTCAGAAAGAAAAATAGGGAATCAAAAAACAAAAGTTATTTTTACAAAAGTACAAATAATAACTTTAATATATGTCGTTAAAGAAAAAAGTAACTAACCTTACAACACAAAATTTCGAGAGTATATCTATCAGTTTAGCTTCGCCAGACACCATTTTGGAGCGTTCTTACGGTGAAGTTTTAAAACCTGAAACGATTAACTATCGTTCATATAAGCCAGAGCGTGACGGTTTATTCTGTGAGCGTATTTTTGGACCAGTAAAAGACTACGAGTGCTATTGTGGTAAATATAAACGTATCCGTTATAAAGGTATCGTTTGTGACCGTTGTGGTGTAGAAGTGACGGAGAAAAAAGTTCGTCGTGAGCGTATGGGTCACATCAAGTTGGTTGTGCCTGTCGTTCATATTTGGTTTTTCAAATCATTGCCTAACAAAATTGGATACTTATTGGGTACTTCTTCAAAAAAATTGGAGAGTATCGTGTATTACGAGCGTTATGTAGTGGTTCAACCTGGTATTTTGGCTGACAAAATGTCCACTTATGACTTACTTACAGAAGAAGAATACTTGGATATTATAGATGCGTTACCTAATGATAATCAAGCGTTAGAAGATACACATCCTGACAAATTCATCGCCAAAATGGGTGCTGAGGCTGTTCGTGATTTGTTGTCACGTTTGGATTTGGATAATTTATCTTATGCACTTCGTCATCAAGCAGCAAACGAAACTTCTCAGCAACGCAAAAGCGAAGCATTGAAGCGTTTGCGTGTAGTGGAGGCTTTCCGTGATGCTCAAACACGCATGGAAAACAAGCCAGAGTGGATGATTATCCAGTATTTACCAGTTATTCCACCAGAATTGCGTCCGTTAGTTCCATTAGATGGTGGTCGTTTTGCAAGTTCGGATTTGAATGACTTGTACCGTCGTGTAATTATCCGCAACAACCGTTTGAAGCGTTTGTTAGAAATAAAAGCACCAGAGGTAATTTTGCGTAACGAAAAGCGTATGTTACAAGAAGCTGTTGATAGCTTGTTTGATAACTCTCGCAAATCTAATGCTGTAAAAGCAGAAGGTGGTCGTGCGTTAAAATCACTAAGTGATATTTTGAAGGGAAAACAAGGTCGTTTCCGTCAAAACTTACTTGGTAAACGTGTGGATTATTCAGGTCGTTCGGTAATCGTGGTTGGGCCTACGCTCAAAATGCACGAGTGTGGAATACCAAAAGGTATGGCTGCCGAATTGTTTAAACCATTCGTAATCAGAAAATTAATAGAAAGAGGAATCGTGAAAACGGTAAAATCTGCTAAGAAATTGGTGGATAGAAAAGACCCCGTAATTTGGGAAATCCTCGAAAATATATTGAAAGGACACCCAGTGATGCTTAACCGTGCACCAACGCTCCACCGTTTGTCGATTCAGGCTTTCCAGCCTCGATTGATAGAAGGAAAAGCAATACAGTTGCACCCGTTGGTAACATCTGCCTTCAATGCCGATTTTGATGGTGACCAAATGGCGGTACACGTTCCTTTGAGTCAGGCAGCAATTTTGGAAGCACAAGTTCTGATGCTTTCGGCACATAATATGTTGAACCCGCAAGATGGTTCTCCTATTACCGTACCTTCTCAGGACATGGTTTTGGGTCTTTATTATATTACAAAAGAGCGTCGTTCGGAAGGAGATATCAAAGTACGTGGCGAAGGTCGTGCATTTTATTCTCCAGAAGAAGTAATTATCGCCTACAATGAAGGTCAAATTGACTTACATGCTGTAATCAAAGTAAAACTTCAAAATGTAGAAGATGAGGCGACGGGCGTTATTGCTCCAAAATTGTTGGAAACAACGGTTGGACGTGTAATATTTAACCAAGTTGTACCTGTAAGTGTTCCTTATATCAATAAATTATTGACTAAAAAGAACTTAAAAGGTATTATTGGAGATATTATTCGTCGTACAGGTTTTGCGGTAGCGGCAGACTTCTTGGATAACATGAAGGATTTGGGTTACACAATGGCGTTTAAAGGTGGTTTGTCATTCAACTTAGGAGATTTGATTGAGCCATCTATCAAAGGACGTACATTAAAAACGGCACAAGATAGAGTTGATGAGGTTTGGGAAAACTACAATATGGGTTTAATTACCAATAATGAGCGTTACAACCAAATTATTGACCACTGGACTTTTGCCGATAACCGTATTACAAGTGCGTTGATGGATGAGTTGGCGAAACACAAGCAAGGTTTTAACTCTGTATTTATGATGTTGGATTCGGGCGCACGTGGTTCTAAACAACAAATCAAGCAGTTGTGCGGTCTTCGTGGTTTGATGGCAAAGCCTAAAAAATCTGCGGATAGCGGTCCAGCGATTATCGAAAATCCAATCTTGGCGAACTTCTCAGAAGGTCTTTCGGTTTTGGAATTCTTTATCTCTACGCACGGTGCTCGTAAGGGTCTTGCGGATACGGCTTTGAAAACGGCAGATGCGGGTTATTTGACCCGTCGTTTGGTGGACGTTGCCCAAGACGTAGTTATTGTAGAAGAAGATTGTAATACATTGCGTGGTATCGAAACGTCAGCATTGAAAGATGGTGACAAAATCATTGAGCCATTGGGATCACGTATCGTAGGACGTTACTCGTTGTATGATATTTACCATCCTGATAAAGATGACCAATTGATTATCGGTGCTGCATCTTATATTGATGAAAAAACAGCTGCTACGATTGAAAAAGTAGGTATCGAAACGGTAACTATCCGTTCTGTACTGACTTGTGAAGTAAAACGTGGTGTTTGTACAAAATGTTATGGTAAAAACTTACCATCGGGACGTGTTTGTGAAATGGGAGATGCCGTAGGTATTATCGCTGCACAATCTATCGGTGAGCCAGGTACACAGCTTACACTCCGTACTTTCCACACAGGTGGTTCGGTTGTGGCAAGTAACCAAGAAAATAGTTTGAAAGCTGCCTCTAACGGACGCTTAGAATTTGATGACGTTAAGACGGTCAGA
>JANMGN010000213.1:0-2653 GCA_031374645.1 Chitinophagales bacterium
AAAGATTTTCCAATTTCGTGATTGATGATATTCACTTGACGGTCTTTCATGTCGAGCGTCAAGACAACTATATTATCCGTATCTTTTCTATATCTAATCATAAATCATATTAAAACGCAAATATAAGGAAATATTTTTACTCCGAATTTAACAAATATATCTATTATTTCTTTTTTCCAAAAATAAGTTCTAAATTAGCACTTCAAACAAAAAAATGATACAAAAATTAGAACACATTATTAAAATTTATTTTCCTTATAATACTGTTAATGAAATAGTTATCTTTGGAAATGGACATATCAATACGACTTATCTTGTTACGTTAGAAATAGCGTATAAAAAGGAAAAATTTATTTTACAACAACTCAATACTAAGATTTTTTCCTCGCCCGAAAAAGTAGCAAAAAATATAGATACCGTAAGCGATTTTTTAAAATCACAACCTTATTCTTTACAAATATTATCGCCAATAAAAACTACATTAGGAGAAATTTATGTCGTAGAAAATGAAAATTATTTTCGTCTATTTCCTTATGTATCAAATAGTTACGCACCTGAAAAATGTGAAAATACAGTACAGGCATTCGCTTCAGGAAAGGCTTTCGGACATTTTTTCAAAACACTTTCTTCACTTCGGGTGTCAAATTTAGAAACTATTATCCCACAATTTCACGATGCCTCGCTTCGTTGGGAACAGCTTTCTAATGCTATGAAAAATGCGAGCGAAGAACGTTTTCAAACCGCACAAAATGAAATTATTTTTTGTAAAGAAAATGTTGATTTGGTAGAAAAATACCGTCAAGTCGCTTCGCAAATTCCGCTACGAACCACACACAACGATACCAAAATTACCAATATTCTTTTTGATAAAATAACACATAATCCTTTGTGTATCATTGATTTAGACACATTACAGGCTGGAACAATACTTTCAGAATTTGGCGATATGGTTCGTACTTTTTGCAACACAGCCGAAGAAGATGAAGCGCAAGAAGAAAAAATTAATTTCCAAAAAGACATTTATGATGCCTTAAAAGAAGGATTTCTTGCAGAAACTTCTGAAATATTATCAAAAATCGAAATAGATTTGTTGCCGTTTGCTGCAAAATTGACTATTTTTGTGCAAGCGTTGCGCTTTTTAACTGATTTTTTAAACAATGATATTTATTACAAAATAAAATATCCTACACATAATTTAATACGGGCAAAAAATCAAATTACTTTGCTCAAAAAAATAAATGTTTAGTAATGATGAATGAATAATTATGAATGATGAATTTTGTAAAAAATTGATTATCAGAACTTACAAGTTAATCGTTCTATTTGTTTTCAGCATTTCCCAAATAAAAAAAATAACAAAACGTAAGCAATTACAATTCGTAAAAAATTAGATAGCAGGAGCTTTAGCTCGTGACAGCATACGTTATTGTCGATTTAGTATTAAAATTAAGTAGTTTTCAACGAGCTAAAGCTCATTTTACCTTAAACAATAAGTATTTACTACAATTTTTAAAAGATAAAACAATTCCATATTTGACAATTTTATGAAAAAAACACTCTTTTTTGTTGCTTTACTTTCCACTCAGTTGGCATTTTCTCAAACTACTACTCCGACACCAAATCAAAAAAATGATTGGGAAAACGAAGCTGTTTTTGAAATCAATCGTGAGCAGATGCACGCCACTATGTTTCCTTACGAAACTCGTGAAATTGCTATGACCAATAGCCGTGAAAAATCTCAATTTTTTCAATCGCTCAATGGTACTTGGAAATTCAAATGGGTGCCAGTTGCGGCAAATCGTGTGATGGATTTTTTTACCTCAAAATACAAAGATCAAGATTGGGACGATTTTGCAGTACCTTCTAATTGGGAATTTAAAGGCTACGGAACGCCTATTTACGTAAATCATCCGTACGAATTTTCGACCTCGCCTATTGCAAATACAAGCGATGAATGTGTGGCTTCAAAAGACCCATCTAAATTTCCAAATCCACCCAATATTCCGCACAACAATACTCCTGTCGGGCAGTATCGTCGCAAATTTACTGTGCCAGAAACTTGGAAAGGTCGTAAGACCATAGTGCATTTGGGCGCAGTAAAATCAGCATTTTACTTATGGGTAAATGGTCAAAAAGTAGGTTATAGCGAAGATTCTAAGCTCGAAGCGGAGTTTGATATTTCAAAATACATCAAATATGGCGAAGTCGGGAATACGATTGCGATTGAGGTTTATCGTTTTTCGGACGGAAGTTACCTCGAATGTCAAGATATGTGGCGTATTTCGGGCATTGAGCGAGAAGTCTTTTTGTACTCTACTTCAAAGGTAAAAATTCGGGATTATTTTGTAAAACCAAACCTTGATGCGACTTACACAAACGGTCAGTTGGGTTTAGATTTGAGTATCGAAAACAACAGCAAAATCGCTTTGAAAAAATGGAAAGTGACCGTAGAAATCACTGATATAGCGAATAAAACACTCGTAAATGAAGATGTAAAAATAGAAGTTGCTGCACCAGTCATGCCAGAGTTGAAAACTGAGAAAGTAATTAATTTTTCAAAATTTATCAATGACATTAAGCCTTGGTCAGCCGAAACGCCTGTTTTATACAAGTTAGTTTTGACTTTAAAAAACAATAAAGATGAAGTTCAGCA
>JANMGN010000214.1:0-5201 GCA_031374645.1 Chitinophagales bacterium
AGCTGAACTTAAAGAAGCAAAAGAACGCCGCAAAAATAGTTTCACATTAGAGCGCAATGAGCCAATTAGAAGAGAAAAAGAAAAAATACTAATCGTTTGCGAAGGTGCTAATACAGAACCTGATTATTTTCGATACTTCAAACTTAGCACAGCGACTGTTAAAATTGTAGGAATTGGTCACAACACTGTTTCATTAGTAGAATATACTGAGAAACTGCAAGATGAAAAAGAACAAAAAGACAAATACGACTAAGTTTGGTGTGTTTTTGATAAAGATGATTTTCAAAATTTTAATGATGCTATACAAAAAGCAAAGGATTTAGGCTTTCAAACAGCTTGGTCCAATCAGGCTTTTGAGTATTGGTTGTTGTTACATTTTGAAGATCATCAGGGCGGAGCGATGGATAGAGAGGATTACTACGATAAAATCAACGCTTATCTGAAACCTTTTGGCGTTATTTATGATAGAGATAGCAAGAAAATATCTGAGCGTTTTTTCGATGTTTTGCAAGCAAAATCGCCAAAAGAAGGTAAATTAAGACAAGATTTAGCCATAGAAAGAGCAAAACGCAATTGGGATTTTCACAAAGAAAATACACCTGCCAATTCAGAATCTTGCACTGTCGTTTACCGTTTAGTAGAGGAAATATTGAAGTTTAAGTGAGTGGAAAATGAGAACCATTCATATCCCAGAAACGGAGGTAGGGATTTTGAAAGATTTTAAATTTTAAGAAAAAAAAATTACAGATTTAGAAAAAAAAGCTGTAACTTTTGTGTTCTGAAATTAATACACGGCAACATACCGTAAATAAAGAAGGTCAGCACTCGTAATGCCGAGTGCTTGAAACAGCGTACAAAGGTAAAAAATACCGCTTAGACTACGAAAGTCTAAGCGGTATTTTTATTTTCAATTAAAATACTATAAATTATTATACACTTTTTTAGTAAAGTAAGATGTTTTGGCTGCGCTTTGGGAAAAGCAAAATGGACTTTGCGCTTACTGTATGCAAACTATTCAAGATGCAAAATCGTCTAAAATGCGTATTGAGCATTTTAGATTAGAAGATTAGTATGTTGGAACTGACGGGCTGCCTAACCTATTATTGGATTACGGAAATTATTTAGGAGTTTGGCTTGGCAGTCAAAATGGCTTAAAACATCTTTATCAGTGTGATAAATCAAAATAGAACACTGCTATCAATATTTGCCCGCACGAGTTTACGATGTTGCAAAAAATAAAATTTGCTATCGACGGAAGTATTTTTAGAGACGTTGAGCAGTACGACAATGAAATAAATAACGTATTATGTTTGAATTTGTAGCATCTTAAAAAGGAACGAAAAGTGATAATTCTTGCTTTACAAAAATTCTTCAAAGAAAGAAAATGACATCAAAAGCCTTTCTTCAAAAGTAAATCAACACATGGAAAAAAGTAGAAGGTGGTAAATTGAACTCTTTTAACCAAGTGGCAATTTATTATCTTGAAAAAAAGCGTTTTTTTAGACCACTTTTGCTCGACCAAACGCCAATTAAGCACCTATACCTACCAAAATAAAGTAAATATTTTGATTTGTCAAACACATAACCTATATTTGCTACCGAAACAAAAATACACCTTTTTTAAGCATTTCTAAAATGAAGAAACTTTTTGCACAACATCCTGCGGGACTGCCTTATTTATTTTTGACCGAACTTTGGGAACGATTTGGTTATTACCTCATGATTGGGATTTTTGTCCTCTATATGGAAGACACAGCTGCGGGTGGTCTTGGTTTGGCGAGCGCACGGAGTGTCGATATCTTCGGGACATTCATTGCATTGAACTACCTTACGCCTTTCATTGGTGGAATGTTGGCGGATAGACTTTTGGGTTACCGAAAAGCGGTCATTATTGGCGGTATTTTGATGGGATTGGGCTATTGTTGCCTTGCCATACAAGGAATGCAATTTTTTTGGTTTGCCATTTTTCTGATGGTACTGGGAAATGGTTTCTTTAAGCCAAACATCTCCACTTTGCTCGGAAATCTCTATAATTCGCCAGAATACAAGGTGCAGAAAGATGTTGGGTACAATATTTTTTACATGGGTATCAATATTGGAGCGTTCGTTTGCAACTTTTTTGCAGCTTGGGCAAGGATAAATATTGGTTGGTGGGCAGCATTTCTCACGGCAGGTATCGGTATGTTTATTGGTGTCGCTGTTTTTATACTCGGAGACAAACATTATGCTCATGCGGACTTGAAAAAGAAAGCACAACCTGGCGAGCAAAATGTACTTCTTGTTTTAGCTACGGTACTTATTCCTGCTGTAATTACGGCGTATATTGGCTATGCGATTCCAGGTAATTTGTTGGGTTCTGATAGTACAGATGCGTTTATTTTTGGCTGCTTGCCCATAGTCGCTTTTTTCTTAAATACACTCCGAACTGCAGCTGCACACGAAAAACGCCCAATTGCTGCGTTGTTGGCAATATACGCTGTGGTTATTGTTTTTTGGGCAGTTTTTAAGCAAAATGGAACGGCTCTGACCAAGTGGGCGGAACTTTACACAGATCGTGAAGCAACACCTGTGATGTCCGCTTGTTTTACACCTTTTAAACTTTTGCAAGAAATAGATAATACTAAAAAACTGTATCCTAAGTACGATATTAATTTTCGTGCGCCCAAAGATGCAGAAGGTAAAGTTGTAAAAGATACCACTTTTCATCCGTATTTTATCAATGCGCCAAATAAAATTCCTACCAATGGCGATAAACTGAAATTATATAGTACGGAGCTTTTTCAGTCTATCAATCCGTTTTGGGTCATTGTACTTACGCCTGTTGTGATATGGTTTTTTGGGCTTTTGAGGCGAAAAGATGCCGAACCAAGTACCGCTACGAAAATGGGTGCAGGACTTTTAATAACGTCACTCTCTTCGCTCGTGATGGTTTTTGCGGTTTGGGCTTGTCATAATGGCATGGAAAAAAGCTCTATTTGGTGGCTCTGGGGAACGTATGGCGTAGTGACTATTGGGGAGCTTTGCCTTAGCCCGATGGGACTTTCATTAGCCTCCAAACTTGCGCCTGCACGCATCGCTGCACTGATGATGGGCGGTTGGCAATTGGCTACTGCTATCGGTAATAAACTCTCAGGTGTACTCGCAAGTCTTTGGGACACTTACGACAACAAAGCTAATTTCTTTTTGCTTAATGCTGCACTTACAGCAGTGGCTGCTTTGGCTATTTTTGTAATGATTCGTTGGTTAAATGAGGTTATAAAAGAGTATAGCGAGTAGAGTAGTTTTTACCTTAAAATTTTAATAAAAAAAATCGCATTTATAGTTGTAAAAACTATAAATGCGATTTTTTTTTTGCTTTTTTACGCAACGTGTAGGTTTTTATTTAAGGATTTAGTCATTTATTTGCTTACGATAACTTTTTCGTAAACATAATATAAAAAACGAATGGTAAAAATATTTATGTAAAAAATGTATTTTTGCTTCATTTGATTATAAGGTTAAGTAAAGTAAAAATACACAAAATTATTCAGAAAATCAAAAAAACATACAATATATAAAATATAAGTGTATCTTTGTCAGTGTTTTATATAGTAAATTAAATAGTAATAAATAGGCTTAGTAATAGTTTGTACTATTTTATTTACTAAAAAAATACAAAAAGCAATTGTTTTCAAACACTTATTCACAAAGGTTTGAAAGATTTGTATCACTAAACCGAACTTTCTCGCATGACAACTTTTACCACTTGGTTTAAAATCTTCTTGATTTTATGCCTACTCCCTCATGTTGCATTCAGTCAATGTGACCCATTAACTTCTGCTGGTCAAATCTCTGGCGAAGAATCCCAATGCAATCCTTATGACCCATCTCCTTTGCTGAGTGCTGCGCTGCCTTCGGGCGGTACAGGTGCGCTCGAATACGTATGGCTCATTACGACCGACCCTGCTATCCCTGCTGGGCTTGCGCCTATCACACCTGCGCTGATGATTCCAGGTGCAACGAGTGAAACGTATGACCCAACTGGATTGATTATGCAAACTACTTGGTATCGCCGCTGCGCTCGTCGTGCGGGTTGTACGATATATAATGGCGAAACCAGCTGGATAAAAAAAGAGGTTGGAAATTGTGCAACACAATGTTTTGCTAAAAGAATAGCAAGCAATACGAGTGATTTTTGCTCCAATTTGAGTACAAACAGTAATCCTAAACCTCAATATGGCATTTATACAAATGACGGTACTACACAAATGCTTTATAAAATCGGTACAGATGTTTTATTTCAAGAATTTACGAACAATCAAGCCAAGCTCGCAGGCTCAATAGTCAATGCTTCGGGCGTGATTATTGGTTCTATTGATGTTCAGTTTTCGGGAAGAACAACTACTGCACCAAGTGGTAGCCCTAAAACAATTGTTTGCCCTTCGCTCACATTTAATACTACAAATTGGTCTTATTATCCAACATTCTCTGGCGTGATTACGATAAATGGTTTATCTAAAAATATCATAAATGATGGCTCTGCGTTTCAAGTTGGCGTAGGCGCAAATTTGCAAGAAAATATTTACGGTGCAAGCGGTTGGTGGAAAACGGACGGAACTACGGGCGACATCAATATTAATCTCGGAGCTGACCAATGTGCTACTTGTAACACTACCGTCACTATAAACGGGCTTTCTGAAATTTGTAAATATGGTGCTGGAAATACCGTTTTGATCGCCGTTCCGTCGCCTATTGGAACGTACGATTATTTATGGAGTGATGGAAAAACAACGCCTTCTATCACGGTAAATACTACTGGCGATTACAGTGTAACTGTTTCAAAATCAGGGACTTGTACAGCTTCGGCTACCCAAAATGTGACAGTAAATGAGTGCTGTAATGTGACTGACCCAGGCGATATTTGTTGCAGTCAGTTTTCGTGCAAAATCCCTTTTGATCCAGCTGTTATCAAAGAATCTGCACCTGCAGTAGGTGGCGAAGGAGAGCTGATTTATCTTTGGTTGGTATCTATTGACGGTGTTGTTTTTGACGAAATTGCCAACTCAAACAGCAAAGATTACGACCCTGGACCAGTTTCAGTAACGACTTATTACCGCCGTTGTGTAGCTCGAAAAGGCTGCAATCCTTTGAATTTTGAAAGCTCTAATACGATTAAAGTAGAGATAGGAGGTACGCCGCCTACGGTAAAAATTACAGGTTTG
>JANMGN010000250.1:0-3207 GCA_031374645.1 Chitinophagales bacterium
AGAGGCTTTTTTATAGGCGCACAAAAGACAGTATCCATAGCTGCCACCGAAACTGCAGAAGGGTATTTTAGTAGTAATTTGCCTGACTTTGTGGTGGAAGCAACGAAAAAAACTACGGAGGAGGTTGTGGAGAATGGAGGGCTAAATCTTTTTAAATTTGGTTCTCGGCAAGCATTAGCTAGTGACGGATGGAAAAATGGCGATAGATTTCTAAAAATGTATAACAAGGGTACCCCTAAGTTAAACTGGAAACAAAATTCTGGTTTTTTAAGAGAACAAATGAGGTTAAAGCAGCCTATATTTGATTCTTTTTTGGAATCTGATGGGGCGTTAGAAGCGACTAAAGGTTTCTTAAATGCAGAAAGAGCTCTATTAGAAAGCCGAGGTTGGCAATTTTGCCAAGAGATGGGTGCATGGTTGCCACGCTAAATAAGTTAAACGACTAAAAATAAAAAATGAAATTTATAGAAAAAATTATAGAGCCCATAGAGTCCTTGCTAAGTAAATATAATTTCTTCTTAAAAGAAAAACGGAAGAATTTTATTGAATTCGAGTCTGATTTTTTATCGCTTTCAATAAGCTACAACGAATTCGAAATATCTTTATATATTTTTATATCAAGGATAAATTCAATATACGGTATAGAAATAGATAATGAGTTAGTAAAAGTAATCTTTAAGTCAGATTTAGTCTTAAAAAATAAATCATTAGAATCCTATATAGACTATTTAGTAAACCTCATGCAAAATGATTTATTTAAGCAACTGCTTTTAAACGATTTGCCTATTTTAGAAAATATAGAAGTTTTTAATAAGGAAAGAAGTAAGATTTATACAAATAATTTAATACTGCGTCAAAATATTAATAATGTGGATAGGCTATGGAACTCTGGTAACTATAAATTTTTTATTGACGAAATAGATAAAATTAGTTTTAATAATTTACCTGCATCTTATAAATTGAAGTACAACATAGCATTAAAAAAAATTAAAATAAATTGAAGCACTTTTCCGCCTTGCTTGGTCTTCCCCATTGAAACTTACTCTACCACCTTGCGTTAGTATTTTCACCACGCAACCACAAAGCACAAAACTACCCAAACCGCTGTACCTAAACCACACAGCGGTTTGCTTTTTGAAAAAAGAAACAAAAAAACAAGCAGCCAAAACAAAAAAGCGAGTATCTTTGTGAAGCGAAAAGCAAAAAGTCCTTTCCTTTGGAAAGGATTTAGGATAGGACTTTCGTATGTTGAGTGTGGATAATTACGCACACGATGGTGCAGGCACACAAGGCTACAATAGGTACAGTTATGCGCACAATAATCCGCTAAAATATACAGACCCTGACGGGGAACTACCGCATATTCTTGTAGGAGCAATCGTAGGTGGAACAATAAACCTTATTACCCATTGGAACAAGCCAGGACTTGCAAGTAAAGCGGGTGTAAAAGGAGGTGCATGGATAGATAGATTAGCGGCATTTGGCATAGGTGCTGCGGCTGGTGCTGTAGTTGCAGCCACAGGAGGTGCTGCGGGCGCAGGAGGATTAGGCTCGGCAATGGCAGCAGGAGCAACGGGTTCTTTACAAAATACAATGATTACAGGTATTGGTAACGCTGTATATTTTGGAGAAACAGATGCACTTTCACCCAAGAATCTACTAATAAGTGCGGTCGTAGGGGCAGCGACAGGAGGCGCAAGTTATAAATACGCTCAATGGAAATCTACTGTTTCTACTAAGCCATCTTCTTCTCCCACTCATGATTACTTTGATGAGAGTAAAGCGGGAAGCCTTGTAGATGATTTAACTGTTTCAGCACCCGCTAAAACTAATGTGGCGGAGTTTGGAGTAAAGGGAATAAATGATGGTGTATATGAAAAATTTGTGGAACATGGTTTTGCTAAAAATCGACATATTGACTTAGGGCTATCGAAAGAAGCCATGTCGCAAAAAGGCTATGATTTTGTCAACCAAAATTTATCAATGCTAAAAGAGGGTGATAACACAATAAGATTAACAATAAATGGTATAGATAAAACAATAATGGCAAATGTTAAAGATGGATTTGTAAGATCAATCAATATGTACTCTGGTCCCTCTGGCAGAATAAGTAAATATATTATAGATTTTGGCAATATAAATTGGTAGGATATGGTAATCTCAAATAAAGTAATTAAAGTTTTGAATAAAAGTATGTTGTCACTTGAAGAGGATATTTGGGTATCGAATTCCATAATTAATAATCTTGATTTTGATACAACTGATTTTAAAAATAGCATTATTATTGAAAATTGCATTATTGAAAGATTAGGGCTTCATGCTACATGGTTTACTAAGGGGCTATTATTGAGAAATAATCACATAAAAGGGTTTGTAGATTACCAAATGGGAGGACATAATACTTTGCCCATAATTATTGAGGGAAATATTTTTTATGGATTTATAAATTTTTTTGATTGTCAATTCGATGAACATTTAACGGTAAAGAATAATATTTTTCTTTCCAATACAAATCTAATGGGAAATCAAAACGAAGGTTTCAAAAATATTTTTGATAATGGTATTACTTTAGAAGGGAATATAGGTATTTTAGATATTGATGATGCTTTATACCGACATTCCCCAAACAAAATTTTATTTTGAAAGTAAATTGTATTAAAAACTAAGTTAATTTATAACATATTGATAATCAGATTATTGATTTTTAAATAAAGTACTACAAAATGATATAAATTTGAAAAATCAATAAATAGAATTTTTTAATTTTCTCGTGGGAAATGTCGGTTTATAATAGTTTCGCCTTGCATGGCGTTCTCACTACGCAACACCAAACTACAAAACCACCCCAAACCGCTGTACCTAAACCACACAGCGGTTTGCTTTTTGAAAAAAGAAAACAAAAAACAAGCAGCGAAAACAAAAAAGCGAGTATCTTTGTAAAACGAAAAGCAAAAAGTCCTTTCCTTTGGAAAGGATTTAGGATAGGACTTTCGTATGCTGAGTGTGGATAATTACGCACACGATGGCGCAGGCACACAAGGCTACAATAGGTACAGTTATGCGCACAATAATCCGCTAAAATATACAGACCCTGACGGGGAAGACCCATATCACATAGGCTCAGCACTTGCAGGAGGAGTATACAATGTAGCCACCAACTGGAGTAAAATAAAGGGTTGGAAATCAGGACTTGCCTATTTTGGAGTA
>JANMGN010000281.1:0-2203 GCA_031374645.1 Chitinophagales bacterium
AAAAAATAAAAACTAAGGGGGATGATAAACAAAAGAAAAAACATAGTGCTAAAGAATTTAAATCAATAGAATGCAAAAAACAAGGTGGTGATGGGACTTGAACCCACAAAAAAACTCTTTTTGAGAGAGCCGCGTCTACCAGTTCCGCCACACCAGACAACCAGGTCCCGACAGGGATCGAACCTGTAACCTAAGGTTTAACAGACCTTCGCTCTACCATTGAGCTACGGGAGAATAAATCGGGAGAAACGGGAGTTGAACCCGCACCTCGTGGGACGACAACCCAGCACTCTACCATTAAGCTATTCCCCCACCCGGAAGCATAAACTAATAGAAAAAATCCCCATTGTTGTTGTAATAATTAATTGTCTTCAAATCCAAAAGTTTAATCAACTTGTTCCTGCTTTTGTGATAACTGCCAGTGATGGTGTCAAATTTGTAACGCATGTAACGGTAGGGCCAAAAAGAGGGAAGTGGCGATCAATTGGGCAGTGCAAGAATCGAACTCACAGCAACTCGGTGTAAGCGAGTTATGTTACCATTACACCAACTGCCAAAAAAAACAAAAATAAATAATAACAAGGTGGTGATGGGACTTGAACCCACAATGGACCGTGCCTAAAACGGTTGCGTCTACCAGTTCCGCCACACCAAAACGAACTCCGCCTAACTTGAGTGATTCTCTCTCTTATATACGTTTAAAAAACCTGATCATTTTCGGTTGAACGAGTTTTTACAATATAGGGATGGTTGTGGCCTACCAGTGCAAAGAAAATAAAAAAAAGAAAAAAAATTATTAAAAAATAAAATTTTAAAAAAATGTACGGTAAACGATGAGATAAAAAAACAATAACGTTAAGACTTATCAAAATTTAAATTTTGATAAGTCTTAACGAAGAGCCTAAGAAAACTTTACAATAAGAAGAAATTTGCTAAAACTATTATTTTCCTTTATTTTTATTTAAAAAGTTTTTAAATAAAAATAAAGGAAAACAGGTCTTAAGCGGTGAAAAAAATTATTAAAAAATAAAAAATGTATACCAAAAAATATGAACAATAAATAGACAAAAAAACTTTCGAGGAGAGCGGGGATCGAACCCGCATATTCAGATTATGAGCCTAACGAGTTACCAGTTACTCAACCTCCCCAAAAAAAAGAAAATGGTAGTATTAATGAACAGGATGCAAAGAATCGTTCAAGTAGACGCAAAACAACACAGAAAAGACGTAAGCCTGCAAAAAGGAAATGAGCAGTTCTAGAGTAAACACAGCAAAAACAAGAAAAACACCCGTAGCAAATACGAAAGCGCTAGTAACAAGCCCAATATACAAAGTTATGGTACAAATGAAAAGAAGGGTATGGCCGGCCATCATGTTAGCAAAAAGTCGAAGAGCTAGGGAAAACGGTCGCAATAGGTAAGTTGAAATTTCAATTACAAAAACCAAAGGAATCAAAAAAACAGAAATTCCACTCGGGATAAAAAGCCTAAAAAAAGTAAGCTGATGCTTGTAAAATCCAATTACGATTAGTCCAAAATTCAAAGTCAAAGAAAGGAAAAACGGCAAAAAAATTTGAGCTGTGCTCGTAAAACTAAAAGGAATTAGCCCCAAAAAATTACAACAAAAAATAAAAGCAAAAACTGTTGTAACAAGGGGAATGTAAGCAAAACCAGAAAAACCAGTTTGTGATCGAACCATTCCAACAATGAATAGATAAAAATTTTCAATAATATACTGCGCATGGGTAGGAACTACATAGGCACGGGATAGATTAAGCAAAAATAGCAAACAAAAAAAAATAAAAGAAAAAGTCAAAGCAATAGAAAAACTCGTAAAACTAAAATCATAACCAAAAATTTGTAGAGGGTAAAACAAATGATTTTCAAATTGTTCAAGAGGGCTAAACATTTTATAAACTAAGAACGCAACACAAAAAAACTTATAAGTTAAGTTATTGACTACCTATCGACTTCACCAAAAACGATATCTTGAGTTCCAATAATAGTGACCAGATCTGCCAACATATGATTTTTAGCCATGTAATCCAAGCCCTGAAGATGATAAAAACCCGGAGCCCTAATCCTACAGCGGGCAGGCCTTGAAGTGCCATCTGACTGAAGATAAACACCAAACTCGCCCTTTGGGGCTTCAACAGAAACGTAGGTTTCCCCCGCAGGTACCGAAAAACCCTCGCTATACAATT
>JANMGN010000308.1:0-2526 GCA_031374645.1 Chitinophagales bacterium
GATTGGTGCTGGCCCTGCTGGTTATTTTGCTGCATTGGAGTTAATCGAGCAAGGTTTGAAGCCAATAATATTTGATAGGGGAAAAGATGTACGAGCAAGAAGGCGTGATTTAAAAGCAATTCAGCAGTATGGTATCGTAGATGCCAATTCTAATTATTGTTTTGGAGAAGGTGGTGCAGGGACTTATTCTGATGGAAAACTTTATACTCGCTCACAAAAACGTGGAAATATAAAAAAAGCACTACAACTTTTTGTAGAACATGGCGCAACGAGTGACATACTTGTGGACGCTCATCCGCATATTGGGTCAAATAAATTGCCCCAAGTAGTCAGTAATATGCGTGAAACAATTTTGAAATACGGCGGAGAGGTGTATTTCGAGGCGTTGGTAACTGATTTTATAGTAGAAAATGACGTTTTTAAAGGTGTAATTATAAATGATAAAGAAGAACACTTGGCAGAAGCGACTATTTTAGCAACGGGACACTCCGCTCGAGATATTTTTTATTTACTTGATAAAAAAAATATTTTGATAGAAGCAAAACCTTTTGCACTTGGCGTTCGGGTAGAACATTCGCAAGAGCTGATTGATTCGATACAGTATGGCAAAGGTGTGCGTGATGAATATTTACCTGCGGCGAGTTACAGTTTGGTTTGTCAGTCGGGAGGTAGAGGCGTTTTTTCATTTTGTATGTGTCCTGGCGGACTGGTTGTTCCTGCCTCGACTTCGCCAGGAGAATTGGTCGTCAATGGGATGTCTATGTCACGTCGAGATAGTGCTTTCGCTAACTCGGGAACAGTCGTTGCGGTAGAGTTAGAAGATTTACAGCCGTTTGCGAAACATGGTGTTTTTGCAGGTTTGGCATTGCAGCAAAGTGTAGAGCAAGCGATGTTTAATATGGGAGATGGCTCTCAAAAAGCACCTTCTTTGCGTATGCCAGATTTTATTTCGGGTAAAATTTCGGCTACGTTACCCAAAACTTCTTATATACCAGGTGTTTATGCTGCGCCTGTACATCAGCTTTTGCCTTTGGGAATTTCTAAACGGCTTCGAGAAGGTATGCAGCAATTTGGTAAAATGATGAAAGGTTACTATACAGAGGAAACAAATGTGATAGGAACGGAAAGTCGGACAAGTTCGCCTATAAAAATTCCTCGAGATAAGGAAACCTATATGCATCCGCACGTAAAAGGTTTATTTCCCTGTGGCGAAGGTGCAGGTTTTGCAGGAGGTATTATTTCGGCAGCAGTTGATGGGCAAAATGTAGCGAAAGCTGTGAAGAATACGATTGGATAGTAATTTTATTTTGCCAATAAAACAACAAAAAAAGCCCGAATTTTTCAATAAGAAAAATTCGGGCTTAGATTAGAAACAGTTAATTAAGCATTACCTTTTGGTAAAAAGCTCGAAAGTGCCGTTAGACCGCCGCCGCCAACGAGAGAAGCCAAAGCTCCTGTAATCATTGATGAAGTATCGCCGTCGCCAGTTGCAGCACCTGCTGCTGCGCCAGTAAGCATTGGCAATAAAGCTGATGCGCCATTACCACCAATTGCACCTAATACTAAGTTCGCAATTTGACCGTAGTTAGAGCCTTTTCCTAAGTAGCCTGATAACCAGCTACCTGCCATACCCGTAAGGGTTGAAATAATTAATTGTGTCATATTTTTTCGTTTTGTAAAAAAAGCCTTAATGTTTTTATCTAAGACTGATTTTGTGTTTAAAAATAAAATTTTGTTTTGTTAATGACAAATGTACAAAATTTTAAATAATAATTATACTTTTTTTTGAAATATTTTTTATTTTTTTTGTAAAAAACTTTTTTTAATCAAAAAAACATAAAAATTACTGTAAATAAGCGATTGTGACGCTTCAAAAGTGATTAAAATTTTATTGTATTTTATATTTTAAAATAGTAGATATTTTAAAGATAAACAATATTATTTTTAAAAATTATTACAAAAAGGTTATTATCAAAATTTTAAAATGTTTTTAATACTTTTATCTATATTTGTGAAAAATCTATATTTATGAAAAATCTGCTGTTTATTATACTTTTATTTACTTTTGAAACTGCTATTTTTGCTCAAAAACAAAATAGTGAATACGTAAATCCTTTTATCGGAACGGGCGGACACGGACATACTTACCCTGGCGTAACTGCGCCTTTTGCTATGCTTCAGCTTAGTCCAGATACTCGTTTGGACGGTTGGGACGGTTGCTCAGGTTATCACTTTAACGATAGTTTAGTGTATGGTTTTTCACATACGCATCTTAGCGGAACAGGTGTTCCTGATTATGCTGATATTTTATTGATGCCAACTTCGGGCGAAATCCGATTAAATAATGGTGCTGATGGAAAGGCTGGTTATCGCTCCCATTTTTTAAAAACCAAAGAAAAAGCGACTGTTGACCAATATGAAACTTATTTGGAAGACTACAAAATAAAAGTATCTCTCACGGCAAACACGCATACTGGTTTTCATACCTATATGTATGACAACGAAAAAGATAAAAATATTATTTTG
>JANMGN010000355.1:0-3246 GCA_031374645.1 Chitinophagales bacterium
ATAAAATTATTCGAGCGCAAAGGGTAACCTAACGACATTTGAGAAAATAAAGCATCATTTTGCATTATAATATCTCGTCCTTTTACGGCATATTTATTGTTGTCAAAAGTAGTACAATCTAAAACTACTGCGTCTTGTGGAGAATTGGGATCTACTCCATCTACAAATTTGTAAATACCAAAGTTGTTGTTCAGAAACTCTGTACCTTGTGTTGCAATAATATTAGAATTGTACAAATCTAAAATACCGCACATAAAGTCTATTTCACAATTTCCAACTTTTTCATATATACCATCGAGTAGTTCGTCATTTTGAATACTGTTATCGTTATTTTTAATATTGTGATTGATGATTTTGCAATCATAATACACTGCATTTTTTATTTGGTACAAAACAGAACCCTGTACATTTCTGCTAATAGTCGTATTGGAAAATTGAACAGAACCTTTCCAAGGCATCCGTCTTATCATCGACCCAATTCCATTGTGGTCAAATACACAGGCATTGAACGAAATGGTTTTGGCATTGCTATCTATAAATACGCCTACTCTGTTGTCACGACAAGTCACATTGTTAGAAAAAGTAACATTGCCTTTGTTGTTCAAAATATTAACACCTGTATTACATCTTTCAAAGATTGTGCTTGCGCTCACATAAACATTGTAATTGTTAGAAGTGGTATATTCAGGAAATTTAAGGATAGTTTCTTCTTTTGCAAAGAGATTTAAACCACCAACTAAATCACTAAATGTACAATTTTTTACATTGATTGTACCTTCGCCTTCTTCTACTACAAAAGCGGTTGCTTGTTTAAAGGTCTTTTCGTTTATAGGTGTATGTGCTTTTACATCCACTAAAATCAAAGATTTTCCTTTATTCATGTGTATTATACTGGCATCATTGTATTCTATTGCCGCAACTCTTATATCTACATTGCGCTCTGGAATGTCAAGTTTTGCGTTATTGAGCTTTATCATACGAAGACCTTTCCCTGCTCCTTTCCATTTGAAATCCACAGGATTGTTATTCAAATCTTCCATTTTTAAGATATTATCCTCGTTGAACACAAAGTGACCATTTCCACTAAAAGTAAAGTTAAAACCTGCTGTGTTCAAGCCTGTAAGTTGTAGCGTAGCTCTTGGCTGTATCACAATTTTTGCTTCGGAGGAAGCAACTGTTGCGCTGTTATTCAGAACCACCATTACATTTGGCTCAATAATGAGTTTTCCACCATCTTCTACTATGATTTGTGAATTGTTGAGTACTCGGAGGATACCGCTTTTGAGGTGGAGAAGTCCGCCTGATTGTACGATGATACGAGAGTTGTTTTTGAGGTCGATATTACCAGCATTTAGGTTGGCTACGCCACCTGCTTCTATGATAATTGTAGAAGCCTTTTGTACTGTTAGGTCTCCGTTGTTCAAGTTTATAATACTTCCACCAGGGATTCTAACAACACCACTTTTGGCTGTATTGTCAGAACCGATAATCATTTTCCCACCTTCATTGATATTTACAATGCTACCGCCACAATCAAAAAGATAGGTTTCATATTCTGCATCATAAGAAGATTTACCACTACCATAAGCGGTAGCTCCTTCGTTATTGATACGTAATATACCGCCACCATTGATACTCATACTTGGAATCCAGCGTTTTGCAAAGCCAAAATTGTATGTTGCGCCTTTGTTGTTTGGTAAAGAAACAAGGTCACGTTCGTTTTCAGTTATCCACTCTATGAGTTTATCTTTCATAGGTGTAGTGATTTCTACGTGGCGTAGATTTTTAGTGGCTGGTGCATAAAAATCGTCAAATGGTGTTAATTTATTTGTAAGTATTTTTGCATCGTCAATATTTTTAAAAATATGAGTATTGTCCATGGGCCAATTGATATCTAAACAAGAAACAGTAGGCATAAATGTAAATTCATTGACATTTTTATCAAAAATTACTTCGTTACCTTCGCCAGCTAATTTTTGAGCAAACAAATCTTGTATTCCTTTAAAATCAGTACGAACACAGCCAGGAGCGTTGTCCCAATTACTAAAAGATATGCCTTGCTTCATTTTTATTTGCATATCGTAGTAGTTCAAGGTGGCTACTCCTGTCTTTTTCGGTATTGCTCCTACAAATATGAAACGACTACCTCCAATCCCCGAAATTGTGCTAACTGTGTTTACATTCGTATTTGGACTAATCGTTCCAGAGCTATCAGCGAATAGGTGTAACTGTAATACATGACCTAAACTTAATCCGTATTGTGTCGTCCGAACTCGGACATGAAACATTTCCGCACTTGCAGCAAACCCAAGAGGTATTGCATTGATATTTCCACAAGCAATAGATGTTTTTCTTGATTTTGTTGGGTAGTTACCATAAGAACCTAAGTCGTTAAGCCAACTTTGTCTCAGGTCAATATTATCAAAATCTACTAAAACACCACCAGGAATAACCTGCTCTTGCACCCAACCGTTGACGTTAAGATTTGCACCATTATTTTTGAGATGCCTGATTAACAATTGTCTAGCCGCAGGGCGCATCAATGCTCCTGACCAAAGGTTTTGAGATGGGTCGGATTTTTCTAATAAGTAAGCCATGGCTTGTAGCGAAAGCGGAATATTCGCCCCTTTGTGCGGCGAATCAAAAGCAATGTAATTGTTAGCACAAAAATCATTAGGGCTTTCTTTTTCCATTTTTGCCAAAGCATATTTGGCTACTTGCCCGCCCATACTCGCACCAATAACACTAATAGGATGCAGTGCACCATTTACATCTACATTACGTTCTTGTTTAATACGTTTGAGTAATTTGATGAGTAGTTCGCCATTTGCTTGCATATAATCTGCACCATTTCGGAAATCAAGCAAAATCATGTCATAACCTTTTTGTTGTATCGCCTGTCGTGTTTCGGGCATAAGCCTAACAAAATCCCAACTCGTATCTGCTTTGTGTCCCATATAGAAAACGTCCCAACCAAAATCGCCATATCGTATCGCCCTATTGCCATTGTTGGGGTCTGTGATAGAATCTCTATCAAAATCTACACCTTCTACAAAAACGACTACTTTACGTAGTTTTTTATCTGGATTAGCGTACTTAATATATGCTTTTGCCAATCCTCCATTGACATCAGGCGTACAGCCTGTACAAGTAGGTGTATAAGTTCCTGTAATATCCCAAACTGCATCGGGTGCTTTGTAGGGATTGTTTGCAGTGAGGTTGCGAATAGTAAAAGTAAAAGTTTTA
>JANMGN010000487.1:0-5283 GCA_031374645.1 Chitinophagales bacterium
CATTGCTATTTATTTTTATTAATTAAATTAAAAATTTGTTTAGAACGACTATGAATTTGTTTTATTACGTAATTAAAACACTAATTTACTTGTATAAATTCAGTTTTTTTAGTTAAATTATTGATAATTAATAGTTTAAAATGTATTCAACCTTAAAAGTGCTAATACGTTTCATCATCATCAATTGCCTTTCGCTTTGGTTTTGGTGCTTGTTTTGGTTGTACAGGAGCTTCATTATCGTCTGGTAAATCAATAATATTCGGCTCGCTTTCTGTTTTTTCCATACCACCATTTTTTTTCACTCTATCTAAAAGCGTAAGTGATTCGTCCCAAAAATTTTGAAAAATAGGCATAAATGCTTTTCCAACTTTTTTTGCCTTTGCAGGATAATCTCTTAACAAAACATAAGAAAAAGATTGTTGTTTTGTTTGGTCTTGAATTAAATTTGCTTCGTCTGTGAACCAAAGTAAAGTACTGTAAATCAAAACTGTAAATGCTGCCATCAAAACACCTCCTGCAAACTGATTGATAATATTGATATATGCGACCTCCAAAATATTTTCTAAACCATTGACAATCATACGTATAATAAAAATAATACCTATAAAAGTAACCGCAAAACCAACAATCAACATCAGCGCTGAATCATTATTAAATATAGACGTAAGAATTCCCGAAACCGTTGGTGCAAGTTTAAAAGCAGCCAATAATCCGAATAAATACGCAAATGCTGTAAGCACAGTTTCGATGATTCCACGGGTGTAGCCGTGGAAAAAACCAAATCCTGCACAGATTAAAAATAGTATGTCAATTCCCATAATGTAAAAGTATATTGGGTTTAAAAGGAGATTTTAACGCCAATATTTTAGTTTTCTCAAAAAAAAATTCGTTTCTCTATGCAAAGATATAGCTTTTTTGAGTAAAAAATAGATAATATTTTGATTTTTTCAAATGATGAAAAATTAAAGTTGTAATATGCTGTTTTTCAGTGTGTTAGATTTTTTTAGTTAATGAAGTTAATGATATATAGGAAGCCAGTAAAAGTGTTGTTATTTTCATAATTGGTTATCAATCAAAGAATTATGAAAAAAAAATGAAAATAGTTTGCCAAAAATTTGATTATGAAAAAATAAAAGCACAATTTTGCAGTCCGATTCAAAAATTGATTTATAACACGTTCTAAAACAACAACTTAAATAATGAGAAAAGCGGATATCGTTAATATCATTGCTGAAAAAACCAACGTACCCAAGGTAGATGTATTGGTAGCATTAGAAACATTTTTCCAAGAAGTGAAATCAACTATGGCAAACGGCGAAAACGTTTATGTTCGTGGCTTCGGCTCGTTCATCATCAAACGTCGTGCGAAAAAAGTTGGTCGCCACATTAAAAATAATAAGTCAATTGAAATCCCTGAGCATTTCATTCCTTCTTTCAAGCCTGCAAAAGTTTTCACTGATGAAGTGAAAAATAATGTAACGTCTTTGCCAGAAGATGATGGCGGAGATGATTAATTTCATCTGAAATGTCGCTCGTGTTTTTCATGAAAAATATCAATTCTACTAAAAAACAATGATTTTTTTTAGTAGAAAACAACTTTTTTCGATAGACAGTAAATTTTTTCTACAAAAAAAGGTGGATTTCATTTACTGTCTGTTACTTTTGCCGAAATTTTAAATTTTCCTTATAAATAAATGTTTAATCGGCAACAATACATAGTAATAGCTTCTTCGATTTTGCTTGTTTTTTTGATGTATTTTGGTTGCGACCGAGTACCAAAAAATCATAAAAGCAAAGGCGAAGAAAATACCGCTCTACCAACAGCAGATGCTGAAATCGGAGAATGGATTACTGATGCAAAAGCAAAACTTTCTCCTGAGATAGCGGCTAATGTTTCGAGCATTGAGCAGCAAATCAAAATGGTTGCAAGCGATACCGCAAAATCTAACTTGATGAAGCAATTGTCAAGCGTTTGGTATCGTCAAGAGAAGTTGATTGCAGCAGGTTATTATGCGAATCAAATCGCAATAATTGATAAAACAGAAAAAAGCTGGAATATTGCAGGTTCAACACTTTTTGAAGCTATAAAGCAAGCTGATGATATTCATATCAAGCAATATTGTAGCGAAAATGCAGTAAAAGCCTACGAAAAAGCAATTGCAACAGCTCCTGAAAATATAGATTATCAGATTGCTCTTGCGCTTTGTTATACTGAATTTCCGCCGCAAGATAACCCTATGAAGGGTATTTTACAATTGAGAGATTTAGATACAAAGTTTCCAAATAATGCAAAAGTTCTTTTCCAATTGGCAAAACTTGCGATGCGCACTAATCAGTATGACAAAGCAGTAGCAAGATTGGAGCAAATACTAAAAACAAATCCTAATAATCCCGATGCTATCTGTCTTATTTCAGATGCGTATCGTGGACAAGGCAACGAAGCAAAAGCCAAGGTTTTTACTGATAAATGCCAAAATTTGTTTAAAAAATAGTAGAATCGGTCTATGTTTCAAGTAAATTACTTGAAATTATTAAAAATATATTTATTAACATTTAAAAGAAATTGAGATATGCCTTGCGGAAAAAAGCGTAAACGTCATAAAATATCGACACACAAACGTAAAAAAAGACTTCGTAAAAATCGTCATAAGAAGAAGAAGTAATCTTTTGTAGTAGTTGTTTGTAAATAGTTTCCTAAATATTACGAGATTTAGTTAGTCCCGTAGTATAACAAAATAGTTGCTGTTTACATCTAAAAGTCAAAATGTTTTGCGTTGTCAAGACATTTTGACTTTTCCTTTCCTTATAATAAGCAATTCGATGGATAAAAATTCAATCAAATTAGCTTTTCACTAAGGTTAGCTCTTTGTATAATCACGTTGCCCTACGTGATTACATCAAATCAAAATGAATAGAAATTCTTGGATTTCAAATGTTTTTCACCACGAAATTACATTTCACATTTTGAAATAAAATTTTATATTGTATAGTTCTCTTTGCAGAAAAACGTAAAAAAGATAATGTCTTTTTTGCGAATATAGTTTTATGTTTATAAAGAGAATTTTATTTTGAATAAAGAGTTAATTATCAATGCAGTACAAGCCGATGTCGAAATTGCGCTCATGGAAAATGGCAATCTTGTCGAACTGCATCATCAAAGAACAAACTCCAATTTTACTGTTGGCGATATATTTATTGGTCGTGTCAAAAAATTAATGCCAGGACTAAATGCTGCTTTTGTTGATATTGGTCACAAAAAAGATGCTTTTTTGCATTATACTGACCTCGGTCCGCAGTTGCGCTCGATGCTAAAATTTACCCATGGCTCAGTCACGGGAAGCATTAATACGCACTTGCTCGACAATTTCAAGCCAGAAGCAGATATTATAAAAACAGGTAAAATTGACCAAGTTTTGACCAAAAATCAATTTGTTTTGGTGCAAATCTTGAAAGAACCTATCTCTACCAAAGGTCCTCGACTGAGTTGCGAGGTTACTATTCCTGGTCGTAACATTATTTTATCTCCGTTTACGGATAGAGTTTCGGTATCCAAAAAAATTGATTCCTCCGAGGAACGCAAAAGACTACAAGTTTTGGGCGAAAGTATCAAGCCAAAAGGTTTTGGTCTGATTATTCGTACGGTTGCAGAAGGAAAAAAAGTTGCTGAGTTACACGAGGAGCTTATTTTTATGATGAAACGTTGGGAGGCAATTCAGCAGCAGCTCCGTAATGCGAAGCCGCCTACGAAACTTTTGAGCGAACTGGACAAAGCATCAAGTATTTTACGTGATTTATTGAGTGATTCTTTCAATAAAATCGTCGTAAATGACAAGGAGATGTACCAAAGCATCAGGAATTATATGCAAAATATTGCTCCTGAACAAGTGGATATTGTACATTTTCACAAAGGCGGAAAAACGATTTTTGACCAATATGGCGTTACTCGACAAGTAAAATCTTCGTTTGGAAAAACAGCTACGATGCCAAGTGGAGCATATTTGGTGGTGGAAGCTACCGAGGCAATGCACGTAATAGATGTCAATAGTGGACATAAAGTGACCACAGGCGATACCGATGATGCTATTTATGCCGTAAATTTGGAAGCTGCGGAAGAAATTGCACGTCAGATGCGTTTGCGAGATATTGGCGGACTGATTGTCATAGATTTTATTGACATGAAAAGTGTCACACACCGTCAAAATTTGCAAAAAGAGATGGTGGAATTTATGAAAAAAGACCGTGCGCAACATACAATTTTGCCTTTGAGTAAGTTCGGTTTGATGCAAATAACACGTCAGCGTGTACGTCCTGAGGTAGCTATCAATACGGCAGAAGTTTGTCCGACGTGTAGTGGTTCTGGGAAAATTAGTGCTTCTTCGCTTCTGATAGATGATATTTATCGTGATTTAGATTTTATCTTACAGTCAGGAAATAAATCCAAAATCAAACTTCGAGTACATCCGTTTATCTTTGCTTTCTTGAAAAAAGGTTTACCTAATCGTCAGATGAAATGGTTTATGCAATATTACAAATGGATAGGTTTGAAAGAAGATGCGAATTATCATCTGAACGAATATCGTTTTTATGATGACAATGACGATGAAATTAGATTGAACTAAATAGGGATTGGAGTGTTAATATTGTTGAGTATAGAAGTGATAAGTATTTTTGTTGCCAGATACTCTCCGATAACAATACTTCATATTTTGTATTCAAACAAAATCATCTAAACCACTAATAATAACCAATAATTCCGGTATCTTATGCTACAAATAGGCGACAACGCACCTGATTTTCAAGGTACAAACGAAAAAGGCGAACAAGTGAGCCTTCACGATTTTTCAGGTAAAAAACTTATTTTGTTTTTTTATCCAAAAGATGATACACCTGGTTGCACGGCAGAAGCGTGTAGTCTTCGAGATAGTTATCAAGAGTTACGGGACAAAAATTTTGAGTTGCTTGGAATTAGCGTTGATGATGCTAAAAAACACAATAAATTTATCACTAAATATACGTTACCGTTTTCTTTAATCGCTGACACTGAACACATTATGGTCAATGCGTATGGTGTTTGGGGCGAAAAAAAGTTTATGGGAAAGGTTTATGATGGTATTCATAGGAAAACATTTGTGATAGATGAAAGTGGAAAAATCGAACGTATTTTTGAAAAAGTGAAAACAGACGACCACGCTGTACAGATTTTAGAAAGTTATTCTTAGATTTATAGAAAAATACAAACGCCAAATGTTCTGCAAAGAATATTTGGCGTTTTTTATTTAGTAT